>JBEPWV010000069.1:0-5749 GCA_041642175.1 Clostridia bacterium | reverse complement strand
ACGAATGATAGCTATCACTTAAAAAGCAAACAATTTATATTATACGGTATAGAGGCACTAAGCAGAGATGACATGTACAGCCGAATTAACGTTATGGAACAGGCTGTGAAAGATAGTAGTGCTATTTTTGTTGCTTCACAAAATGCCGTTACAGACAGGGTAATGAAAAAAGATAGATTTAAGAGCTTTTCTTTAAAAATTAATTTTGACACTCTTATTAACACTGAAGATTTATCAGAAAAACTAGTTATAATGGGATATAAAAGAGTATCTCAGGTTGAAGGGAAAGGACAATTTTCAGTTAGGGGAGGGATAATTGATGTATTTTCCCCTTGGCAAGATAATCCTTATAGAATTGAACTTTTCGGAGATGAAATAGATTCCATAAGGACCTTTGATTATAAAAGCCAAAGATCTATCGAAAATATTGATGAATGCCTTTTAATTCCCTGTTGTGAAATATTGTTAAAAGATGAAGAAATAAAGAAAACTAAAGAAAATATAGAGAAAGATTATAATCTTAGTCTAAAAAAAGTAACTAATAGAGAATTAGAAGAAAATTTAAATAATCTTTATAATGGTATGGTAGAATCTTTAGATAATAGAGATTATATAGATAATGCTGAATTCTTTTCACCTTACACACCATTAGAATATTCTAACTTTCTTGACTATTTTGAAGATGACACGGTAGTTATCTTTGATGAACCAAATAGAATAGGTGAAGAAGATAAGATTAGAGAGTTGGAATTTAACGAAAAGTATGTAGATTTATATGAACAAGGTAAGGTATTTACTAAACATAGAAATATTTTCATTAATTATACAAATGTCCTGAGTTTTATTAAGAAAAATTTAAGGTATATAGTATATAATTCTATATTAAAGAACAACAAAGACTTTAAGAATAATATAAAAATCAACTTTGAAAGTAAGGAAATAAGGTCTTATTACGGTAATCTGATAGAATTAGCTGATGACATAGAAGATTACAAAAAAAAGGGTTATAGAATAGTAATTAATATTTCTTCTCTAGAAAAAGGTATAAAACTTTTTGATGATTTAAAAACATTAGATTGCAAAGTTGGTGTCTCAGGCAAAGGAGATACAAAGGTTATTACTTCTCATGCGTTGATAACTAAAGGATATATAGAAAAAGGATTTGAGCTATCCGAAGCAAAATTTATACTACTGACAGAAAAAGAAATATTTGGACGGATAAAAAAGAAGAAATCTAAAAAAAGAAAGACTAAGGGTTCAAAGATAGAAACCTTCACAGATTTAAATACTGGAGATTATGTAGTACATGAATACCACGGAATTGGTAAATATGTAGGTATTGAAAAAATAGAAGTAAAAGAAATTACTAAAGATTATCTTACTATTGAATATAAAAACAATGATAGACTTTTTGTTCCCGTTGATCAGATGGATCTTGTGCAAAAGTATATAGGTTCAGATTCAGAAAAACCAAAAATTAATAAAATGGGCGGAAATGAGTGGCAGAAAAAGAAAGATAAAGTTCAAAAAGCAATTGAAGATATGACAGAAGAGTTGTTAGAGCTTTATGCTAAAAGGAATTCAGTTGAAGGTTATACTTTTTCAGAAGACAGCCAATGGCAAAAAGAATTTGAAGAAGAATTTCCATATGAAGAAACAGAAGATCAACTTAGATGCGTTGAAGAAATTAAAGATGACATGGAAACTTCTATACCTATGGATAGACTTTTATGTGGAGATGTAGGATTTGGGAAAACAGAAGTTGCCATAAGAAGTATATTTAAAGCCGTATTTGATGGGAAACAAGCAGCTGTACTTGTTCCTACAACTATTCTAGCTCAACAGCATTACTCAAATATGATTGAAAGATTCAGAAATTACCCTATAACAATAGAGATGTTAAGTAGATTTAGAACTAAGAAGCAGCAAAAAGATATACTTAAAAAATTAAAAACCGGATTAGTAGACGTCGTTATAGGAACTCACAGATTATTATCGAGAGACGTAAAATACAAAGACTTAGGATTGCTTGTGGTAGATGAAGAGCAAAGATTTGGTGTGAAACATAAAGAAAAGATAAAAGAAATCAAAACTAATGTAGACGTACTTACTTTAACTGCGACGCCTATTCCACGGACATTGCATATGTCCTTAATTGGTATAAGGGATATGTCTGTTATTGAAGAACCACCGGGAGAGAGATTACCAATACAAACATTTGTTATTGAGAGTAACCCTGGATTCATAAGAGAGGCATTAACTAAGGAGTTATCTAGAGGTGGACAGGTATACTATGTACACAATAGAGTTCACGACATACAGGAAAAAGCAGCTAAAATACACGCCTTAGTTCCTGATGCTAAAATAGCAGTAGCTCATGGCCAGATGAATGAACACGAGCTTGAAAATATAATGATTGATTTCATTAATAAAAAATACGATATTTTAGTATGTACTACTATAATAGAAACAGGAATGGACATAAAAAATGTAAATACTATGATTATTGATGAAGCTGATAAATTTGGATTGTCTCAGTTGTATCAACTTAGAGGTAGAATAGGAAGAAGTAATAGAACATCATTCGCATATTTAACTTATGAAAGAGATAAGGTCCTATCGGAAATAGCTGAAAAAAGACTAAAAGCTGTAAAAGAATTTACAGAGTTTGGATCTGGATTTAAAATTGCTATGAGAGATTTGGAACTAAGGGGAGCAGGAAATTTACTAGGGGCACAGCAGCATGGACATATGGCAGCTATAGGCTACGATTTATTCGTTAAGATGTTGGAAAGAACAGTTAAGCAGGTTAAAGGAATCAAAAAAGAAAGTTACGAAGATACTATGGTAACAATTGATATTGAAATAGATGCTTATATTCCAAAGATGTATATAGAAGATGAAGAACAAAAAATCGAAATATATAAGAAAATATCAGCTGTTGAAGAAAGGGATGATATATTTGATGTTTCCGATGAAATAATAGACAGGTACGGAGAAATACCTAGGGAAGTTAATAACTTATTGAAATTATCTACAGTCAAAATATATTCAAAAAAATTAGGAATCAAGGAAATTAAACAGAAAAATAATAGACTTTTTATAGAATTCAGAAAAAAAGATGAATTAATAAATCAAACCCTTGGTGTTATGTTAAGAGACTACAAAAATAATATTGAAAAAGTAACAAAAGATTATAAACTTATATACAAAATAAAAGAAGAAGATAAAAGCATATTAGACAACCTTGAAAATATGTTTGAAAAAATATATAATCAAATAACTAATGTGTAAATTGTCATAAAATAATAGGAGGAAATAATGAAGAATAAAAAAATAATTTTAATGATGGCATTAACTTTAGTCCTAGGAATGCTATCAGGATGTATTCAAAAGGCTGAAAGTGATGAAGCAGCAATTGTAAATGGAGAAGAAATATCTAGAGAAGCATATCTTAATGAACTGAATATTTATAAAAACATGTATGAAGCTCAGTATGGAAATGATATTTGGGGAGTTGAAATAGAAGAAGGAAAAAGTTTTGAAAGATATTTAAAAGAATCAGTACTGGAAAATATGATTACTGATAAAGCTTTGGTACAGGTAGCTATGGAAAATGGATATGAAGTAAGTGAGGAAGAATTAGAAAGTGAATTTGAAGCATATAAATCACAATTTCCATCAGATGAAGATTACCAAACATTTCTTGATACAAATATGATGACTGAAGATTATCTGAAAAGTACAATTAGAAAAGATCAAATTGTTAATGAATATCTAAAAGAATATACAGAAAATCTAGAAATTGATGATTCTGATTTAGAAACTTACTACGAAGAAAATAAAAATGAAATCGATAAAGTAAGAGCCAGTCATATTTTAGTAGAAGATCCTATATTAGCTCAAGATATACTTGCAAAACTATACGAAGGTGAAGATTTTGCTGAATTAGCTAGTGAACATTCAATAGATAGCACATCTCAATCTGGAGGAGATTTAGGTTTCTTTGGAAGAGGACAAATGATACCAGAATTTGAAGAAGTAGCTTTTGATTTAGAAGTAGGAGAGCTAAGTGGACTTGTAGAAAGTCAATTTGGGATCCACATAATTAAAGTAACTGAAAAACAAAACACATTTGAAGAAAACAAAGAATTAGTTGAAGAACAGTATAGAAGTACCTTATTCAATGAAAGAGTGACTGAGATTAGAGAAAATGCAGATGTAGAAAAAGTAGTAGAATATGATAATATAGATTTAGATATAGAAGAACCTGAAGCCGAAGAGCCTGAAGCCGAAGAACCTTCAGATGATACTGAAGAATCAGAAGAGGAAACAGAATAAGGTAAATCAACACACATTAAATAAAGGAGTGTCGTATATGAAAATAAAGTTTACCGGTGCAGCAGGAACTGTAACAGGCTCCTGTCATTATATTGAGATTGAGGATAAGAAGATACTGTTGGACTGTGGATTATTTCAAGGAAAAAAAGAAGTTGAAGAGCTAAATTATGAAGATTTTCAATTTGATCCAGCAGAAATAGATTATTTATTTTTAAGTCATTCTCATATTGATCACAGCGGAAGAATACCTTTACTGGTGAAAAAAGGTTTTAAAGGAAAAATATATGCAACTAAACCTGCTAGCGATCTATGTTCTATAATGCTCATGGATAGTGCTCATATTCAGGAAGTAGAAGCAGAATGGAAAACGAGAAAAGCTTTAAGAAAAGGTGAGGAAGAAGTAAAACCTCTTTATAATACAAAGGATGCAGAAGAATCCCTAAAATATTTTAAACCAATACTATATAATCAAAAAGTAAAGATAGATGAAAATATAACCCTTAGGTTCAAAGATGCAGGACATATTCTTGGATCTGCAATAATAGAATTATGGATTAAAGAAAATGGTCAGGAAGAAAAGCTTGTATTTACCGGTGATTTAGGAATGAAAAATAAGCCAATACTTAGAAACCCAGAAATAATTGAAGAGTGTGATTATTTGATTATTGAATCAACTTATGGAAATAGATTACACGAAGAAGTAGAGAAAAGAACTGAGAAATTAGTAGATATTCTTGTAGATACTGTTAAGAAAAACGGAACAGTAGTAATTCCTTCTTTTGCTGTAGGAAGAACTCAAGATATTATATATGAATTGAATAAATACTATGATGGTCATGAGACAGAATCTACTAAAATACTAAAAGACATACCTGTTTTCATAGATAGTCCTCTGGCTACTAAAGCAACTGAAATTTTCAATAAAAATCCTCAGGCTTTTGATGAAGAAGCTAGGGGTTATATAATGAAAGGTGACAATCCTTTATTTTTTAAAAATCTTCATTTTACTCAAAGTGTAGATGAGTCAAAAGCTTTGAACATATCAACGGAACCAAAAATAATAATTTCAGCAAGTGGTATGTGTGAAGCTGGAAGAATAAGGCATCATCTAAAGCATAATCTTTGGAGAAATAATGCTGCAGTAGTTTTCGTAGGATATCAAGCCGATGGAACATTAGGACAGAGATTAAAAGATGGTGAAAAAGAAGTAAAGATTCTAGGTGAAGAGATTATAGTAAATGCTAATATATACAGTATTGAAGGCTTTTCCGGTCATGGTGATAGAGATGACTTAATAGCATGGTTAAAGGAATTAAAGTCAGCTCCTAAAAAAACCTTTATAGTTCATGGTGAAGAAGATGCTAGAGAAGATTTTGCAGAAACTGTAAAAACAGAATTAGGAATAGAT
>JBEPWV010000068.1:0-5750 GCA_041642175.1 Clostridia bacterium | reverse complement strand
TAATGCATGTCATAGCTGCTAAAGCAGTATCCTTTAAAGAAGCATTACAGGATGATTTTAAAGAATACCAAAAACAAATAATCAAAAATGCTAAAGCATTATCAAAAGAATTATCAAAAAGAGATTTTAGAATAGTATCCGGTGGTACAGACAACCACCTTATGCTTTTAGACTTAAGAAGCAAAAACATTACAGGAAAAGAAGCAGAAGCTCTTTTAGATGAAATAAATATAACAGTAAATAAAAATACAATACCTGATGATCCTGAAAGTCCATTTGTGACTAGTGGTATAAGAGTAGGAACCCCTGCTATAACTACTAGAGGATTTAAAGAAGAAGATATGTCTGAATTAGCAGATATTATCAACGACGCAATACTTAAAAACCAAAATCAGGATACATTAATAAAAAGAGTTGCAAAATTAACTGCAAAGGTGGAAAATAATTAATAAAAATATGGAAAATGATTTTTTTAACAGAAGTTATGAAAATTTCATAAATAAAAACAAACCTCTTGCGGATAAAATGAGACCGGAGACCTTAGATGAGTTTTTCGGCCAGGAACATATAATCAGTAAAGGTAAAATGCTAAGAAGGATGATAGAAGCTGATATGATAAGCTCTATCATCCTTCATGGACCTACGGGCAGTGGAAAAACTACCCTTGGGAAAATCATAGCAGAGCAAACGGAAAAAACTTTTAAAGTCTTAAATGCCGTAACCTCAGGAGTTAAAGACATAAAAAAATACATACAGGAAGCTATAGATGATATATCTATGCACAATAGACAAACTATTGTATTTATTGATGAGATTCACAGATTCAATAAACTGCAGCAGGATGCCTTACTGCCTTATGTAGAAAACGGCACTATTATATTAATAGGGGCTACTACGGAAAATCCGTACTTTGAAGTAAATAACGCCCTGCTGTCAAGGTCTACAATATTCGAATTAAAGAGCTTATCTCCAGAAGACATCAAGAAACTTCTGCAGTATACTCTTGAAAATGAAGATAAAGGTTTAGGCAAAAAGCAGATAGAAATTCAGGATGAAGCACTGGAATTAATAGCAAACTATTCCAACGGTGATGGTAGAAAAGCATTAAATGCATTGGAACTTGCCGTGGTAACAACAAGAAAAAATCAAGATGGAACAATTGAAATAACTAGAGATGTAGCAAAGGAAAGTATTCAAAAAAATACAAATTTTTACGATAAAAACGGTGACAAACACTATGACTACATATCAGCTTTCATAAAAAGTATGAGAGGTTCAGACCCTGATGCTGCTTTATTTTACCTAGCTAAAATGCTGGTAGCCGGAGAAGATCCTAAATTTTTAGGACGTAGAATAATTATTTGCGCTTCGGAAGATGTGGGAAATGCTGATCCTAATGCATTAGAAGTTGCTGTAAATGCCTTTAAAGCAGTAGAGATAATAGGAATGCCTGAAGGTAGAATACTTCTGGCACAAGCCGTTGTATACATAGCCTGCGCCCCTAAAAGCAATACATCATACATGGGTATAAACAAAGCTATGTCTAAGGCTGAAAAATCAAATATTACAGTACCAAGCTATTTAAAAGATGAAAGCTACAAACAAAACAAAGACATGAGTGATGGTATATATAAATATCCTCACAATTATAAATATAATTATGTTAAACAAAGATATTTACCAGAAGGTATTAAAGAAAAGTTTTATATTCCGGGATCAATTGGGTATGAAAAGAAGATGAAGAAATATTTAGAATACCTGGAAAATCTGGATAAAGAGGTGCAAAAATGATAAAGAAAATAAAAAACGAAGATTTATACAGCGATAAAATAATAAGTAGCATTGAAGAAAGCATTAAAAAATTAAAAAAGGAAAAATCATACAATATTATAATCGAATACTACAATGAGGCCATTATTTCCAGTTCTAACGATATAGAACAATGTGAAATAAGCAAAGATCAGCTGTTACTAAAAAACAAGATTAGAAGTTTTTACGAAAGTAAAAATATAAACATTAAAAAGCTTTACATTTTAGGGTCCCAGGAATTCGACCTAATGGATGAAGCAAATTTTGTTGTAGAAGAAGCAGCTAAAAATGAAGAAACGAAAAATATAATTTGGCCTTGTAAGGAAATATTTTTCTACGATGGTGGAAAGAAAATTTTAGACGATATGCTGGATAACGATGAGATTGACATTGTAGAATACGAAAATCAAATTAGAACATTGAGATATGAATTCGGTCTTCTTGACGAATTAGAAGATGAGTTGTACCTTAATTAACTCATCTTTTTTTCTTCTAATCTTGACAAAATTAGTAGGGTATTATATACTTTTTATACCCTATAAAATAAGTCGGGATTAGGAGGAAATAATATGCTTCTATCAACAAAAGGAAGGTATGGTCTGAAAGCTTCGCTGGAACTGGCCTTTTTTTATGGAAAAGGACCTCTTAATTTAAAGTCCATTTCCGAAAAATACAGTATACCGGAAAGCTACTTAGAGCAGTTGCTGTCTAAGTTAAAAAAGTCAGGTTACATTGATACTATTCGAGGCAAGCAGGGAGGATATCTTTTAGCTAAAGAGCCAAAGGATATAACCGTAGGAATGATTTTAAGAGCTTTAGAAGGTGACATTACTTCTTCAGACTGTCTTAAAAACGACAACTGCGGTGCAGAAAACACCTGCGTTACCAGATTAGTATTTGAAGATATAGAAAAAAGCATCAATAATATTATCGACAACACAACTTTAGAAGATATGATACACAAGAGAAATCAAATTTACAAGGAGGCTCATTAATGAGAAAGGTATATTTTGACAATGCAGCTACCACAAGAGTAAAAGATGAAGTAATAGAAGAAATGAACAAATACTACGGGGAATTATACGGTAATCCTTCGAGTATATACAACTTTGGACAGCTTGCAAAAAAAGCAGTAGAAAGTTCTAGAGAAAAAGTAGCTAGACTAATTAACAGTAAACCTGATGAGATTTACTTTACCGGTGGGGGCTCAGAAGCAGATAACTGGGCTATAAAAGGAATACTATCCGCCAATGAGAAAAAAGGAAATCACATTATTACTACAAAAATAGAACACCATGCAGTTTTACATACATGTGAGTATTTAGAAAAAAAAGGTGCAGAAGTAACTTATTTAGATGTAGATGAAAATGGACTTATAGATTTACAGCAGCTTGAAAATTCAATAAAAGACAACACCGTAATTATTTCTATTATGTTCGCAAATAATGAAATTGGAACTATTCAACCTATTAAAGAAATAGGCCAAATAGCTAAAAAACACGAAATATACTTTCATACAGATGCAGTACAGGCTGTAGGAAATGAAAAAATAGATGTTAAAGATATGAATATAGATTTATTGTCCCTGTCTGCTCATAAAATAAACGGACCAAAAGGTGTAGGAGCTTTATACATTAAAAAAGGTGTAAGAATACACAATCTTATTCACGGTGGAGCTCAGGAGAAAAATTTAAGAGCAGGAACAGAAAACGTACCGGGAATTGTAGGATTAGCCAAAGCAGCAGATATAGCTTATAATAATTTTGATAAAAAAAGAGAAAAATTAACCAGATTAAGAGATAAATTAATCGAGAAAATAGAAAAAGAAATACCGGAATCAAGACTAAACGGTCACCGGGAAAAAAGACTACCGGGAAATGTAAACTTTGCATTTAAATATATAGAAGGAGAATCTCTTTTACTGTATTTAGATATGGAAGGAATTAGTGCATCCAGCGGTTCAGCCTGTACATCAGGATCATTAGATCCATCCCATGTACTTATGGCTATAGGATTACCCCACGAAATTGCTCACGGATCACTAAGACTAAGTTTATCAGATTACAACACTGAAGAAGATGTAGACTATACAGTAGAAAAATTAATCACGGTGGTTAAAAGACTAAGACAGATGTCACCACTATATAATAAAAGGGAGGAATAATTACATGTACACAGAACAAGTAATGGATCACTTTAAAAATCCTAGAAATGTAGGAGAAATCGAAGATGCCGACGGAGTTGGTGAAGTAGGAAACGCTAAATGTGGAGATATAATGAAAATATATCTTAAGATTAACGAAGACGACATAATTGAAGACGTAAAATTCCTTACCTTTGGATGCGGTTCAGCAATCGCATCATCAAGTATGGCTACAGAACTTATAAAAGGTAAAAGCATAGACGAAGCAGTAGCCCTGACAAATAAAGCTGTAATAGAAGCCTTAGGCGGGCTTCCAAAAGCAAAAGTACACTGCTCTGTATTGGCAGAACAGGCTGTTAAATCTGCACTTTACGATTATGCCCAAAAAACGGGAAAAACCATTAAGGGTATAGAAAACTACGAACCAGAAGATGCACATGAACACTAAAAAAGAAAAAGTATTACTGGGTATGAGTGGCGGTATTGATAGTACCGCTGCTGCTGTTATACTGAGAGAAAAAGGTTATGAAGTGGTTGGAGCAACCTTTAAGGTAATAGAAAATGAAAAAGCAGAAGCTACTATAAAGGATGCAAGAGAGGTATGCAAAGAATTAGGCATAGAATTTCATGTGCTAGACTATATTGATACCTTCGAAGAAATAGTAATAAGGGATTTTGTAGACAATTATAAAAAAGGCAAAACACCAAATCCCTGTGTAAAGTGCAATAAAGAAATAAAATACGATGAATTTTTAAAATCCGCCAACAAATTGGGTATAGATAAAATAGCTACGGGACAGTACGGTAGAGTAGTAAAGGAAAATGATAAGTACTACGTTAAAAAATCCATAAATGAAAAAAAAGATCAGAGCTATTACTTATATAATATTAAATATGAAAATTTAAAAAATATTTTGCTGCCAATTGGAGAACTTGACAGTAAGGCGGAGGCAAGAGCAATAGCTTCCACCAGCGGTATTGATTTCCATTCTAAAAGTGAAAGTCAGGATATATGCTTTATTAAAGACAACAACTACCAGGAATTTTTAAAAAACTATATTGATAAAAATTTAGAAGGTAACTTTGTTGATAAAGAAGGAAATATTTTGGGAAGGCATAAAGGTATACAAAACTACACAGTAGGACAGAGAAAAGGTTTAGGTATAGCTTTAGGAGAACCTTATTATATTATAGATATAAACTACGAAAACAAAGATATTACAATGGGTTTAAAAGAAGACCTTTACAGCATTGAATGTATTTTAAGAGAATACAACATTCTAAACCCTGATATAGACTTAGAAAAAGAAGAATTCAATGCTAAAGTTAGATACTCTCATAGAGAAGAAAAAATTACAGTAGAAAAACAGGGAAAAAACCTTAAAATAAAATTCAAAAATCCTGTAAGAGCAATTACCTTAGGTCAATCTCTCGTATTTTACAAAGATGACTACCTTATAGGTGGAGGATTAATAGATAAGTAGTATTTACAATATATTGACAAATGCATATCCTTTATTTATAATTTTAGTAATGCTCGTCTATATAAGGCGAGTTTAAATATTTACGGGAGGAAACAATGAAAGATTATTCTGTTAATGCAATTAGAAATAAATATATAGATTTTTTCAAAGAAAAGGAACATTTACATCTGCATAGTTTTCCATTAATACCTAAAAACGATGACAGTCTGCTTCTTATCAATGCAGGAATGGCTCCCCTTAAAAAGTACTTTACCGGAAGTGAAACTCCGCCGAGTTCAAGAGTTGTAACCTGTCAAAAATGCTTAAGAACAGGA
>JBEPWV010000067.1:0-5792 GCA_041642175.1 Clostridia bacterium | reverse complement strand
TTTTGCCTGTTCTATTGCTGCTTTAGCAGCTGCTACTCCTAAATCTACAGCAGAAAGCTTTGATAAACTACCACCATAAGATCCTACAGGAGTTCTAACAGCTGATGCTATTACTACTTCACGTTTCATTATAAATCCTCCTTTTTAATTTCCTTATCTATTATTATAGCAATTAATATGCCAAAAATACAATTTTTTATAAAAACTCTTATAAAGACTGAAAAATCAAGAAAGAAAGAGAAGAATATTTCTTTTAAAATGTAAAGGATTGAAATATAATATGCGATTTTGCATATATAGTTTCGTATTCATTGCAAAACTGCATATAAATTGGTACAATATTAACAAATAAAATTTAGGAGGTAGTATGAAACAGAAAGGTGAATCAGAAAATCCAAAATTAAAACTTACTTATTTTAGCTATGTCATAACTGATAAAAAATATAATATAAAGGATTATGATAAAGATTTTTATCATTTTGTAGAAGAAAAACAAGATCTTTTAAATAAAAAATTGTCAATTTTTTTTCCTAAAGCAAAATTCGAAAAATTCAATGAATTTATAGATGTTAAATCATCAAATGGTTATACTTATGAAATGAAACAGGGTAAAATAGAAATTAATAATATGGAATACTATTTATTCTTTTTTACTGATAATTCTTTGACTGATGAACTTGAAAATCAAATTGAATACCTAAATAAACAACAGTATTTATACAGTGAAATGTTTAATAAGCTGGAAGAAGGAATTTACATGACTGATGAAAAAGGAAAGACTATTTATGTTAATGATGCCTTTCTCAATTTATCTGGATTATCTAGAGAAGAACTTATTGGAAAAACAGTTTACGAATTAAGAGATAATGATATATTACCAAATTCATGTTGTGCTAGAGTAATAGAAACTAAGGACTCAGTATCAACAATAAATAACTACTATACAGGTCAGAAGTGTTTGGTATCTGGATCTCCTATAAGAGATGAAAATGGAAATCTTAAAAGAACTATAGCAGTAATAAGGGATGTTACAGAACTTGAAATGCTAATGAAAAATATCGCTAAAGAAGAAAATCTTTCTATGTCTTTTTCAAAAAGAATGAACGAATTAGGAACGAAGGCTACAGAGAGAGAAGTAGTAATTACTAAAAATTCCAAGATGAAATCTCTTTACGAAAAAGCAGATAAATTGACAGATGTAGATAGCAGTATTCTAATCCTTGGAGAAACAGGTGTGGGCAAAGACTTTCTTACTACTTATATCCACACCCAAAGTCCCCAAAAAGATAAAGGTAACCTAATAAAAATCAACTGTGGTGCCATCCCGGAACACTTGATAGAGTCAGAATTATTTGGATATGAAGAAGGAGCCTTTACAGGAGCTCAAAGAGGAGGAAAAAAAGGTCTTTTTGAAGAGGCTGGAAAAGGAACGATTTTTTTAGATGAAATTGGAGATATGCCTTATACGCTACAGGTAAAATTATTAAATGCTTTGAATGACAAGAAATTTTATAGAATTGGTGGGAATAGACCGATACAGTTCAAAGCGAGGATAATTGCAGCGACAAATTCTAATTTGAAACAGTTAGTTAAAGAAAAAAAGTTTAGAAGTGATTTGTACTATAGACTAAATGTGGTTACTCTTTTCATACCACCTCTAAGAGAAAGAAGAGAAGATATACTACCTCTTGCAACAAATTTTCTAGATTATTACAACAGTAAACATAGAAGAAATTGTTATTTTTCACCAGAATGCATGGAGAGTTTTCTGATGTATAAATGGCCTGGAAACATTAGAGAACTAAAAAATATTATAGAGAGATTGATTTTAATATCAGAAGATGTGACCATATCAGAAGGACTTTTTAGAGAACAGGTAAGTCAGGAACCTCTACAAGATGAAATGTCTGAGCTTTTTCAAAAAAGCAAAAACAAACTACCATTAAAGGAACAGATGGAAATTCATGAAAAAAGCATAATAGAGAATACATTAAGAGAAACCGAGACTTTGAAAGAAGCAGCAGATAAATTAAAGGTAGATGTCTCAACGATAGTAAGAAAAAAGCAAAAATACAATATAGACTAACTTTCTAAGAACGTATAAGGTAAATATGTCTTTATTTTACATAAGGGATATGCTATAATTAATTAAAGCTAAAAGCACTTTTATAATCTCCTTTTTCGGACCTCTACTATATAATGTATGGTAGAGGTTCACAATTTTTGGAGGCAATATATGAACAAAAAATTAAAATTAGATTTTTTCAATAGAGATACCTTAGAGGTAGCGGAAGATTTAATTGGGAAAATAATCGTAAGAAGATATAAAGATGAACTAATTAAAATAAGAATAACAGAAACAGAAGGATATACAGGTATAAAGGATAAAGGGTCCCATAGTTACAATGGAAAAATCACCAATAGAACAAGGGTCATGTTCGGCACTTACGGAAAAACATATATTTATCTTATTTATGGAATATATTACTGTTTAAACTTCGTCACAGAAGAAAAAGGTTCTGGTTCTGCTGTGTTAATTAGAGAAGGAAAGATAATTAAAGGATTGGATACTGCATCAGTTTTGCGTTATAATAAAAAATATAATGAATTAAATAATTATCAAAAGAAAAACATTTCCAACGGTCCCGGGAAATTAACTATAGCTTTAAATCTAACAAAAAAAGATAACGATAAATTTCTAAATTCAAATGATTTGTATCTTGAAGATGATGGATATGATAGTTTTAAAATAGAAAGAGGTAAAAGAATAAACATTGACTATGCTGAAGAGGCAAAGGATTTTTTGTGGAGATTTTATATGAAGGAAGAAAAAAATGAAATTTAAAAGCGGCCTTTTGGTTAAGTTGATATCATCTATTTTAATATTAATCCTTGCTATTAATTTTGAAAAAGCATTGGGGTCTAGATTCTACTACTTTATTATACTGGGAGCAGGATATTTTTTAATAACTCTTTTAAGAACCTATGTTTTGAAAAACAAAATATATATCTTTTTTAGTTTTTTATCAGAATTACTGATAATTTTTATTTTAGAGAATATATCTAGATATATAATAAATTATCCTATTCATATACTGTACATAATTACACTTATAGAGGCAACTGCAATATTAAAAAGAAAAAAGTTAATATATTTCGGTATGGTTATGTTTATTTTATCTAGTTATAAATTTGTTAATCAAATAATTTTATCCAGAAGTTATTCAAAAATAGGAGAATCAGTGTTTTTTATTCTTATCACATTTTTTATAATACTGATAATGTATCTACTAAAATACATTCAGAGGGAAAAGGAAAATACAGAATTAATATATAAAGAATTAAAAATAGCTTATGACAACTTAAAAAATGAACAGGGGAAAATTGAAGTTAACCCAGAGAAAAAAGAAAAAATTCTTTCCTTAACTGATAGAGAAAGAGAAATATGCAGTTTAATAGCTCAGGGGAAAAACAATAAAGAAATATCAAAAAAACTGTACCTTAGCGAAGGTACAGTTAAAAACCACATAACAAACATATTCAACAAATTAGAGCTAAGAGATAGAACTCAACTTGCAGTTTACTCCCTTAAAAACAAGATAAACTAATTCTTTCTATGTAAAAGAGTATGAGCTAATTTTTCAAGACAATCTCCTTTACCCCCAAAATAATCTAAAGAACTTATTGATTTTTCAGTTAGTTCTTTTTCTAATTTTTTGGCTTTTTCAACTCCTAATAATGTTACGTAGGTCAGTTTTTTGTTTTCAACATCACTTCCCGTTGGCTTGCCAATCTCTTCATTTTTACCTTCTACATCAAGGATATCATCCTTAACCTGGAATGCTAAACCCAAATTCTTACTAAATTCATCTAAATGACCCAACTCATCATCATCAGCTCCGCCTAAAATGCCACCTATTTTACAAGAAGCATTAATTAAAGCTCCGGTTTTATGCAGATGCATGTACTCAAGAATTTCAAGATTATTCTTGTTATGGTGTAAATCAACTATTTGGCCCCCAACCATACCTTCAGATCCGCTGGCATAAGATAAAACTCTTCCGGCTTCAATAATTTTCTCTGGGCTAATATTTATATCATTATTGATGTTGAATATTATTTCAAATGATTTATTAAGCAATGCATCCCCAGCTAGTATAGCTATGTCTTCACCGAATTTTTTGTGACAGGAAGGCTTCCCCCGTCTAAAATCATCGTCATCCATTGCAGGGAGATCATCATGAATTAAAGAATATGTATGAATCATTTCAACAGCACAGGCAAAGGGCATAGGTATTAAAATATCATAATCAAATAATTCGTAAGAGGCCAAGGTTAAAATTGGTCTTATTCTTTTACCACCGGCAAATACACTGTAGTTTATGGCATCGTATATAACACTTTGAAAATTATTTTTTTTCTCTAAGAATAATTCTAGCTCTTTATTTATTAGATTTTTTCTATAAGAAATCCACTCGTTAAATTCTTCCATTTTGTCACCAACCTTATATTTATTACAAAAATTATATCATTTTACTTAAAATCTAACAATATGCAAAAAGTCATAGGGTTAAATGACCATTTATATATAGTTATTTCACAAGGATTATGTATAATTAATGCGAGGTGATAAAAATGAAAAAAATTATATCAGTATTATTAATTTTATTAATTTCAGTATCCTTATTTGGATGCAGCCAAGACTATCTACAAAACTATAAAGAAGCTGTAGAAAAAACTGAAAGCAGAAAATCCGGAAGAGAATGGATATCAATAAATATTGAAAATGAATTTAATGAAGAAAATATTTCCCAGGAAATATTAGAAGAACTAAACTATTTGAAAAACATTCAGGTGGAAATGACTTCTTTTTTTAATGAAAATAAAGATGAAAGCAAACTATATATAAAGTATAGAGGATTAGGTTACGATTTAACAATGTTCTCCTGGAAAGAAGAGATTCTAATATACATTCCTATGGTAGGGAAGTATATTAAGTTAGAGGAAGAGAACCTGGACTTAGATGAAAATAATGAAGAACTGGAAGATTTACAAAATATAGGGTCAAGAGTTCAAAAGGAATGGCTTGAATTACTAAAAAAGGACGACGTTGTAAAAGGGAAAAAAGATATTATGACAACAAAAGACGGTGACGTTAAAGTAGATAAATATACTATAGAACCTTCAGAAGAACAGTTGAGACTTTTCTTAAAGAAAGTATTTGCTATTCTTAGAAGTGAAGAAGAAAATTTAAGCAAACTAATCCAAAATGAAGACAATGACATTAATATAGGCAATTTAATAACCAATACTGAAAAAGCTGTTGAGAAGTTTGAAAAAATAACCTTTAAAAATGAAACATACATAGATATAGATGGTTATATTGTAAAAGAATATATAGATGTTGTACTTGAAGATTACGATCCTGAACCTGGTTCTAATTCAATAATAAAAGTTGATGTGGAAATAGAAAACTGGGAGAATGAAATAGAACAAAGTATAGAAATTCCTGAAGTGAATGAAGAAGATGTAATGAATATAGACAGTATAGATGATGATTTCCAAAATCTTTTAAACTAGAAGGTGGTTAAAATGTTAGAAATTATAAACTTGAAAAAATACTTCAACAAAACCAAAGCAGTAGATGATATATCTTTTAAGGTTGAAAAGGGAGAAATTCTAGGATTGCTGGGACCAAACGGAGCTGGTAAGTCTACTACTATTTCAATGATATCCACATTATTAAAAGCTGATGAAGGAAAAATATTATATAAAGGTTCGGACATAGAAAA
>JBEPWV010000066.1:0-5795 GCA_041642175.1 Clostridia bacterium | reverse complement strand
CCATATGGGGACTGAGGTTATTTTATCATATTTTAAAGAGAAACTTGGGTAAAGAAGAAGATTTCAGATATCAAGATATGAGAAAAAAATGGGGTAAAAACCAGGTTATAAATGCTTTTTTCAAAGTGTATATGATACAGGGAGTTTTTATGTTCCTTATATCAATGACTGTGTTAACCTATGGAAATAGTATTAATAATTCAATATTAGTTATAATAGGTGTAATAATATTTGCAGTTGGATTTTTCTTTGAATCAGTAGGAGACAAACAGCTTAAGGAATTTAAGTCTAATCCAGAAAATAAAGGAAAACTTATGGACAAAGGATTGTGGAAATACACAAGACATCCAAATTATTTTGGTGAAGCTGTTCTATGGTGGGGTATATATATCACTGGATTAGGATTCGGTGCACCACTTTGGGCAATAATTAGTCCTATTACTATAACATATCTTGTAAGATTTGTTTCAGGAGTACCTTTATTAGAAGAAAAATATAAAGATAGAGAAGACTTTAAAGAATACAAAAAGAAAACTCCTATTTTTGTTCCTTTTGTAAAGCCAAAAGAGGCTAAATAGAAATTTTCTTTCCAGAAATATATATAATTATAGAAAGAGCGATAGTGGAAAGAACAGCAATAAAGACAAAAGAAGTTTGTAAGCTGTAAGAATCTCCAAGTTTTCCAACTATCGGGAATACTACTATCATGAAAAAGCTGAAAGCCATACTTTGAAGAGACAGCAAAGTCGCCCTCTGTTCGCTTTTAATGAGTTTGTTTATATAGTTTCCCATAACTATAAACAAGATGCTTTCTACTACGACTATTAAAATAAAGGATGGAATAATTAAAAAAGTAGTCATTCCCCAAAAGGCAATAATCCCAACTGCTGATAAAATTATCAGCAGTTTTTTAAATGTAAATTTTATTTCCAATCTATATGTATTAGCTGCAACGGCAGCTGCTGCCAGAGAACTAGCTGATAAAAGTAGTCCTATTTGAAATTCTGTTTGACCTTGAGATTTCAACAAATTTTGTATATAGAAAAATTCTGTAGTTACAAAGGTGGCGAATATTTCAGCAGATATTATCAAAAAAACTATTCGTTTATCCATCTTTAAGGCATTAAAACTATCTTTCAGCTGTTTTTTAAAAGTCAGAAAGGGCGAAGCAAGATGTTCTACCTTGCCAATTGTAGGTTCTGTAAAGGTTAGTGCTTCTATAAAGGCTATAGAACTAAAAGCTATTGCTGTTATGTAAACATACCTATAATCTATAGTTCCCAAATAACCCCCGAGGAGCAGGGAAAATACAGATGCCAATTGAAAAAAAACTTCAGTTTTACCTTTCACCTTTATATAATCATCTTCCTGATTGATTTCTTTCATACTATCGTAAACTAAAGCTTCTCCAGCTCCCGATTCTAAGTTGTAACCTATAGCTTGAAGTACAAAACTAAGGGCAAACAAAATAGTAGTATGACTAAAAAGCATAATTAAGAAACTAATTATCGCTGCTAACCTACCCAAAAGTCTGGAAAACTTTCTACCGTAAAGATCTGCAACCATTCCTGTAGGTATTTCCATAGTAAAAGAAGTTATGTGGAAAATTGATTCCATTATTCCTATTTCAAATAATGATAATCCTCTAGATGCTAGAAAAAGCATCCATATTCCACTAGTAACGTTGAAGTTATTTATAAATGTAAATATATAATTTTTGTAGACGTTCTTTTTTAAGTCATTCATAAATTGCCCCTCGGTTTTTAATCCAAATACATTTTATTTTATATTTGCTATATTTGCAACCATCTCCTAACTATCGTGAAACCATTGCTCAACTCGAATGACAAAAATGTCATACAGAGCGATAGCGAAGTATCTTAGAATCCAAAATACGTAGAGTCTGATTGAAGCCCTAGCTCTATTTACAAAGTAAATAGTAGCAGGTCTCATGCAAAGCTTTCCCAAGAGATAGAATATCGATTGTAAAGGAAGCGACTGCGAAATTGCAATCAGTTACATATCTTTATCAATATTGCGAATCTTTTCATATGGTATGAGAGATATTTTTCTAAGAAATACAGAAAGTTAACAAGAATGCTAGGATGAAGTTATTAAATAAAGGCGCCTTAGGAGGGATTTAAAAGAAGTACAGAATAAGCGAAAAAGCTTTATACGAGACACTGTTTTGCTTGCAAAACGAATTTGGCGAGTAGCTTTGAGCGTTTCTTGTTACTTCTAAATCCTGAGTACTGGCAACTGAATTAATAACTTCATCCTAGCAAATCATGAATTCGTAGCTGAATAGATAGATTAATATAAAATATACTATATAATTATATTGACAATAGTGTGTAACATACAGTATAATAAAATCAAGGAAGTGAGAAAATGAAAGAAGAAAAAATAATCGAGAATTTCACCCAGGAATTAAAAAGAGGGATAATAACATTAAATGTACTGAACGAACTCATAGAACCGGAGTACGGTTACTCTTTAGCTACCAAACTTCAAAAAAAGGGAATAGAAATAGAACAAAACACATTGTATCCTCTTCTTAGAAGATTAGAAAAACAAGATATCATTGAAAGCAGCTGGGCTTTAGAGGATTCAAGACAGAGAAAATACTACAGTTTAAACGAAAAAGGAAAGAAAGTTCTGGAGAAATTAAAAGTAGAGTGGAAAAAAATAGTAGAGTCTACGAATTACCTTTTAGAAGGGGAGGAATAAAAATGAACTTAATAGACAAATATGTATCAGAAGTAAGCAGAAGACTTTGGAAAAAGAACAGAAAAGATATAGAAAAAGAGTTAAAATCAACCTTGGAAGATATGCTGGAAGAAAGAGTTGGCGACAGAGAAGCTACGGAAGAAGATGTTGTAGAGCTATTAAAAGAGTACGGAAGACCAAAGGATGTTGCCAGCAGCTACAATACACCGGATAAATTTTTAATAGGACCAAAGGTATTTGATTTGTACACTACAGTATTGAAAATAGTTTTAGCTGTAGTACTTGTATTAACTCTTATAGGTAGTGGAATTTCTTTAGCATTTAGCGAAGGAAGTAATGTTTTTGTAGAGTTGCTGCTTATAATACCTAAAATATTCTCAGCGGCAGTAGGAGCTTTTGGTGGAGTAACTATAATATTTGCACTTATAGAACACTTTACCGATGAAGAAATAGATGTTAAAGATGAAGATTGGGATCCTAAAGATTTACCCAAGGCCATTGAAGAATATGATAGAGTAAATATGCTGGGATTAATAGCTAAAATAAT
This sequence comes from Clostridia bacterium, assembly GCA_041642175.1. Taxonomy (GTDB): domain Bacteria; phylum Bacillota; class Clostridia; order Tissierellales; family Dethiosulfatibacteraceae; genus UBA8670. The sequence goes on along the minus strand of JBEPWV010000066.1, from coordinate 2,518 downwards.
AATAATTATCTTTGCCCTGGCAGTATTTAACTTTTATCCTGATAAAATACCTGTATTTTATCAAAGTGGAGGAGATTGGGTTTTTGTATCGGCCCTTAATATGGAAGCATTAAGTAAATTTCTCCCTTACTTAAATATATTATGGATTGTTTCAATTATTTTAAGCTTTATTATACTTATACAAGGTAAATGGGATTTAAAAACAAAAGTAGGAGATATTCTTTTATCCATATATTCGATAGTTATTCTTGCTGTTTTGATAACAGGACCTGATATAATAAACTTAAAAAGCCTTGAGACTATTAATCCAGAACTAGCTCAAGACTTAAATCCGGTGTTTAGTGTACTAGAAAATATGGCTAAAGTTTTCTTTGGAATATTAATTGCAGTTATTTTATTTGATATTGTAAAAAAATGTTATAAAATAATAAGAGAAGGGGTATAATATAAAGGAACTCAAAAAAAATATGGAGGTATTTTAATGTCAAAAATGCAAGGCACAAAAACTGAAAAAAATCTATTAAAATCATTCGCTGGAGAATCTCAGGCTAAGATGAGATACACTTTGTTTGCTGAAAAGGCAGAAGAAGAAGGATATGAGCAAATAGCTGCTCTATTCAGAGAGACAGGAATTAACGAAAAAGAACATGCAAACATCTTTTTCAGCTTCTTAGACAGAGGAGAAAATTTAGAAATTTCTGCAGCATATCCAGCAGGATTTGTAGGAAAAACTGAAGAAAACCTTAAGGCAGCAGCAATGGGTGAAAACGAAGAACATTCAGAACTTTACCCTGAATTTGCTAGAGTAGCAGAGGAAGAAGGGTTCAAATTAGTTGCAACAGCATACAGATTGATTTCTAAAGTGGAGCAAGAACATGAAAAAAGATACTTAAAACTATTAGAAAACATTCAAAACAATAAAGTATTTAAAAAAGACGAAGTTGTAAGATGGAAGTGTAGAGCATGTGGTTATGTACATGAAGGAGAAACAGCACTAAAAAAATGTCCTGTATGTGGAAAACCTTTAGCATATTTCGAAATCAAAGAAACAAATTATTAAAAAATACTGAAAACTTTGCAAATACAACTAATAATAACTGAATACTAAATGAATTTTAAAGAAGCTCTACTTATGCATGTATTATATTCAATAAAACTTTAAAGATTTGCTAATAAATCATAAAGTCGGCTTGTAGAAAAAACATAAGTAGAGTTTTTTTCCTGTTAAAAAATCCGCAAATCTGGAAAAATTAATTGAAATGATTCCTGATGCTGTAGACAAGCTAAAAAAAGAATCTGAAGAAGATTAATTCATTTATAAAAAATAAATAATTATTTACTTGAAATATTGAGAAATTAAACATATAATAAATATAAGAAAATTAAATATTGTATGGAAAAAGGCAAATCCATCGAAAGATGGAGACGCAAAGACACAGATCTAAAGGTTTTATACCTATGATGGCTGGTTTACCCTTATTATTTTTTATATTGTAAGCAGTGGGTAAACCCTACTGTTTTTTTGTTTTTAATAATCTAAAGGGAGATGGTTAACGTGAAAAAGAAAATTATTGTTTTAGTAGTAATAATGCTTATGGTTATGAATTTATCAGCTTTTGCAGTAACTGATGGGGATCTTCAGAAAGCTCAAGAATTAGTTGATGAAGCAAATGAAAATATCAATGAGCAAATTGAAGAAGCAAAAAGTAAGGCAAATGAAAAGCCAGAGGAAGTTCAAGAAATAATTAATGAATTAATTGAAGAAACAGAACAAATATCCGCAGAAACTATAGAGGAAGGTGAAGAATTAGGAGTTGTAATAATTTGTGAATATATTGAAGTTGATATCAATGGAATTATTGTCTTAATAGATCCTTTACGTGTTGTAGGTTGGTAGTATATAATAAACTGCAAGAGGTGAAATTATGCCAAAAGGATTATACATTAAAAAAAGTGATGAGTATTTAGAAAAATATGAACAAAACGTAGCCAGCCTGAGCCTATTAGGGAGAGGTGACGGTACTGAGGTTATGCTTCAAAACATAAAAAAAGATAATAATTCTTATATAAGTCCTGGAGAAAAACCGGAGCTAATGGAGTTTTTTTTCATTCTAAAAGGGATAATAGAAATTAAAATCAACTCAAAGCAGCAAAGGCTTTCTAAAGGGGATTATATATATGTACACGAACTTAAAAATACGGTTCAATTCAGGACTTTAGAAGATACTCAACTTCTTTATATCACAAGCAAACCTACATTTTTTGGTTTGAGTAAAAGCATAAATGATTTAGTGAAAATATCTAAAAAAAGTCAAAAAAAAGATATGTACACTCATGATCACGGGTCAAGAGTTCAACAAATTTCAATTAAGATTGCAAATGTTTTAAATCTAAACAATGACAGAGTAGAGAATATAGGGTTCGCTTCTCTATTCCACGATGTAGGTAAAATTAATATTCCAGACGAAATCTTAATGAAACCGGATAAATTGACTGAGGATGAGATGAACTGCGTTAG
>JBEPWV010000065.1:0-5810 GCA_041642175.1 Clostridia bacterium | reverse complement strand
AATTACCGGGTCTCTCATATTAAGATTAGGGCTTTTCATATCTATTTTTGCCCTTAGTACTTTTTCTCCATCTTCATATTTACCCTCTTTCATATTGGTAAATAGTTCTAGATTTTCTTCTATACTTCTATTCCTATAAGGGCTATTCTTCCCAGGCTCTTTTAAAGTTCCTCTGTAATCTCTTATTTCATCAGCGGATAAATCGTCAACATAGGCTAATCCTTTGCTAATTAGTTCTACCGCATAGTTATATGTTTGTCCAAAGTAATTAGATGCATAGTAAACCTTGCCATCCCAGTTTGGGCATAACCATTTAACATCTTCTATTATCGATTTAACAAATTTCTCATCTTCTTTTAAAGGGTTTGTATCGTCAAATCTAAGATTGAAAATCCCATCATACTTTTGAGCTATTCCATAATTTAACAGTATGGATTTTACATGTCCAAGATGAAGATATCCGTTTGGTTCAGGGGGAAATCTTGTATGAATCTTTCTACTGTATTTGTTGTTTTTAATATCATCGTTAATAATTTTTTCAATAAAATTATTTGCTTCATTTTTATTTGACATTATATTCCTCCTAATTTTACTAATAAAATTATATTAGCATATATGACAAATCTTTTCAATTCTATAAAATCTCTACTTCTAGTTTAAAATGTTTACTTTTCGTAATAAATATGTTAGTATATTGTAATTTAATTAAGGAGGTCTTTATGGATAAAATCGGAATAATTGGAGCTGGAAATGTTTCTAGAGCTATGTTAACTGGAATGGCTAAAACTAAATATAATCTTGAACTTATATATGTTAATTCTAAAAGTCAAGAATCAAAAGAAAAATTATCCTTAGATTTAATGGTCAATTGTGCTAAAGATAATGTAACTTTAGTTAAAAAGTCAAAATATATATTCTTTGCTATTAAATCAAAGGATTATAATGAGGTTATTGAAGAGGTTAAAGATTATGTGGATGTTGATAATCACATTTTTATAAGTCTCGCACCGGGATTTGAAATAAAAGAATTTAAAGAGAAATTTGGTTATCCAAATCTTAAGGTAGTGCGAGCAATGCCAAACTTACCTTCTTACGTAGCTGCAGGAATGACTTGTTTATCATTTTCTGAAAATGATTTTTCTCAAAGTGAAATTGATCAGGTTGTATCAATTTTTGAGGCCTTTAGCGAGGTTGAAATATTAGAAGAGGATTACATCGATACAGCTGTTTCAATATCTGCAAGTTCTCCTGCTTATGTGTATGTTATGATAGAAGCTATGGGAGATGCTGGCGTTTTAACTGGAATGCCTAGAAAACAATCTTATAAATTAGCTACACAGGCTATTATTGGGGCTGCTCAGATGGTTAAAGAATTGGATTTGCATCCCGGAGAATTAAAAGATGCTGTTTGCTCCCCTGGAGGTACTACTATAGAAGCAATTAAAGTACTGGAAAACAGAGGTTTTAGAAGTGCTTTGATAGAATCTATGCTTGCCTGTTACAATAAAGCTAAAATATTAAAGAAATAAGTCCGCAAGGGCTTATTTTATTATCAAAAAATACAATATAGGAATAAACATAGATGGAAGTAAGTTACCTACTCTTATTCGATCCTTAAGTAAAAAATTTAATCCAAGAGCTAGTATCAATAATCCTCCCACTGCCGACATTTCATTTATAACTACTTCGGTTAATATATTTTTAGCCAGTCCTGCTAATAATACGATAGATCCCTGATAAACTAAAACTGATAAACTAGAAAACAAAACTCCTATACCTAATGATGCCGCTAGTGCTATAGATACAACTCCATCAAGAAAAGATTTAGCTATAAGTATATCGTGTTTGCCTAATAGGCCTCCTTCAATTGCTCCTAAGATTGCCATGGACCCGGTACAATATAGTAAAGTAGATGCTACAAATCCCTGCGATATATTACCTTTTAATTTAGATAATTTATTTTCAACAAAATCTCCAGCTTTATCTAATCCTTTTTCTATATTTAATATTTCTCCTATCAAACTCCCTAAAAATAAACTTATTATCATCAAAAGAACATTCTGAACTTCTAATGCCATTTGCAAGCCTATCATTATAACTCCTAGACTTATAGCTTTCATAATTGTGTCGCTGTATTTTTCAGGTATTAAATTTTTAAAAAAATATCCAACTAAAGAACCGACTATTATGGCTCCAGTATTAACCAATGTCCCCAGCATATTTACCACCTTTTATTATAGTATTATTTCTCTTATTTTGACTTTATTAAACTAACTACAGCTTTTCTATTCCTTGGTCCGTCAAATTCACAAAAGTATATACCCTGCCATGTACCTAAGGACATTTTTTTATCATCAAAGGGTATCGATACTGAGGAACCTAGCAAAGATGCTTTTATATGAGCATGAGAATTCCCCTCAGCATGCTTGTAATTATTTTCATAAGGTATTACCTCATCCAATGTTTTAATTATGTCTTTAACAACATCAGGATCTGCGTTTTCATTAATTGTGACTCCTGCAGTAGTATGCTGTACAAATACATGAACAATTCCATTTTCAATAGAACTGTTTTGTATTAAATCGGAAATTTTACCAGTAATATCTACAAATTCTTCTCTCTTGTTAGTATCAATATTTATTATCATATACACTCCTCCATTATATAGAAAAAACCATCCTTAAAGAATGGTCTTTAAAACTAAAATCAAGATTTATGTTTAAATATTTCTTCCACGTCTCATTCTACCTCTAAAACAAGGTTCGCATTCAACATTTTTCTCGCAAAGTTCATAATCTCCACCTTCTATTCTTAAGGTTTTGCCGTTTACTATGCAGTCTGCTATTTTTTCTTTTACCTCTATGTATGATCTTTGAATAGTAGATCTTGCTACGCCCATTCTTTCAGCACATTCTGTTTGGTCTAACCCTTCTAAATCTATTAACCTAATTATTTCATGCTCTTCAACGGTTATTTTAATAATTTCGTTTTTCAGAGCATCTTCTCTGTTTAAAGGTCCAAAAGATTTATTTCTAGGAAGTCCACATACTCTTCTTCTTTTTCTTGGTCTTGACATTTCTTCACCTCTTAATACTTAATATATCTATTATACCAAAATTAAAGGATGAGACAAGCCCATCCTTTAATTTTTTTTATTCTTGTTGATTTTTTTCTAATTCCTCTAGTCTCGACTTAAGAAATTCTATTTCTTCTTTAAGGATATCTTTTTCTTCATCTACTGTAACAGGTGGTGCATCATAGTAGTAAGCTCTTCTATTCCCACGGCCGTTTCCTGCACCTCTTCCAAAGCCCATTCCTGCTCCAAATCTTCTATATCCTGGTCTTCTATATCCTCTACCTGTACCACAGCAACCAAATCCTCCTCCTGTCATTGGTCCTTGACCTCTTGGTCCAGTTCTATCAAATCCTGGCATAATAATTACCTCCTTTTGTTTTGGGTATATGTTCATTCGATATTATTATACCATATTTCGGGTATATGTCAATAATTATTTTTCAATAATAAAAAATACCCCTAATGGAGTATTTTTTATTATTATTATACTTGTGATATACAGTCTACAGGGCACTCAGCAGCACATGATCCGCAATCTATACATGCGTCTTCATCGATTCTTCTTTTTCCATCATCTACTTCTGAAATGCACTCAACGGGGCAAACTGGTTCACATGCTCCACAAGCAATACATTCATTTTCATCAATTCTATAAGCCATTTTCACACCTCCATAGTTATTTTATTCTACTGTAACACTTTTGGCAAGATTTCTAGGCTTGTCAATGTCACACCCTCTATCTAAAGCAGCATAATATGCTAATAGCTGTACGGGAACAGCTGCTGCTAATGGGGTCAAAAATTCATTTACATCTCCCAATACGATCTGATCATTTTCTGAACTAATTGATTTTCTAGATATTGTAATAACATTAGCTCCTCTTGCTGACACTTCTTTAATATTGCTACGAGTATTTAAGTTTATTATTTCTTGTGTAATAACTGCTATTACAGGAGTTCCTTCTTCGATTAAGGCAATAGTACCATGCTTTAATTCACCAGCAGCAAATCCTTCAGTTTGTATATATGAAATTTCTTTAAGTTTTAATGCTGCTTCCATACATACATAATAGTCTAAATGTCTGCCTATGTAAAAGCAGTTTCTTGTGTCACTTAAGTATTCTTTTGCTAAATCTTTATATAAATCTTTAGAATCACATAAAGCTTCCATTACACTGGCAGCTATTGATAATTCTTTTATTAAATCTATATCTTTATTTGATGTCTTCATAGCCATTATTGCTAAAACAGCAATTTGCGCTGTATATGCTTTTGTAGAGGCTACTGCAATTTCCGGGCCTGCATGTAAAAGTAATTGACTATCTGCTTCTCTGTACAAAGTAGAACCTTTAACATTTGTCAGCGTTATCGTTGGATGTCCTAGTTCTTTTACTTTTACTAAAACTGCTCTACTGTCTGCAGTCTCACCACTTTGCGATATAAATATGAATAAAGGTTTCTCGCTAATTATAGGTGTGTTGTAAACAAATTCGCTTGAAACGTGAACTTCAGATGGTTTTCCGGTAATATTTTCAAAATAGTATTTACCTACAAGTCCAGCATGATAGCTTGTTCCACATGCGATGATGTAAATCCTATCTGATTTTTTTATTTTATTGATAATATCTTGGTCCAGTTTTAGATTTCCATTTTCGTCTTGGTATTGAGCTATAATCCTTCTTATTACAAAAGGCTGTTCATCTATTTCTTTAAGCATATAATGGGTATAAGTACCTTTTTCAATGTCTTCTGAATCCAATTCTGCAATATATGTGTTTCTTTTAACCTTAACTCCATAAATATTGAATATATCTACTTTTTCTTTTGTTATTTCTACGTATTCTCCATCGTTTAATTCGTAAAATTCATTGGTATGACTTACCATAGCCATGGCATCACTACCTACCATATTGAATCCATCACCTTTACCAATTAAAAGAGGGGATTTATTTTTAGCTGCATACATTTTTTCTTTATCGTATTTGTCTATTATAGCTAAAGCGTATGAACCTTCTATTTCACTCATAAGATGTCTTATTGATAAATTTACATCTTCTCCTTCTGATGTGAATTTGTTGAGTATCTGTGCTATTACTTCTGTATCTGTTTCACTTTCTAATTTTACATCTTGTAAATATTTTTCTTTTAATTCCTCTTCGTTTTCAATTATACCGTTATGCACTATTGTAAATCTTTTTTCTGTAGATTGATGAGGATGAGAGTTTATTTTGTTTGGTTTACCATGTGTCGCCCATCTGGTATGTCCCATACCTAGGGTACTTGACACATCGTAGTCTATAATTTCTCTTAAATGAGCTATTCTACCTTCATCTTTAAAAATTCTGACTTCATCGCCATCAAATAATGCTATCCCTGCTGAATCATAACCTCTATATTCTAATCTTTCTAATCCTTTTAAAATCGTTTCTTTTACATCTTTAGTGCCTATATATCCTACTATTCCGCACATTTTATCACCTCAAATTATTTTTAGACTGATATTTTCTTTGTGCTTTGAATTGCTCCAAAGTTTTAAAAATACCTATCGCTTGTCTATTACGTAGGACATCCGCCGAAAATTCGATTCTTCCTAACCTCGTCAACTCAATTAATTAGAGTTCTGGCGCTTTTGTTAAGTTGTTGTTTTCACCTCCTTTAACTTAATCTATACTATTATACTATAAAACAGTAATTTTTTTAATATTTTTTTTTTAAATATATTATTAAAACAAAAA
>JBEPWV010000064.1:0-5812 GCA_041642175.1 Clostridia bacterium | reverse complement strand
TTTTTATGAAGCTTTTCAAAAGCATTCTTTCTAACCATTTTAAGGAGCATATTCTTATCACCTTTAATTGGTACTTTTATTTCTATTCTTCCACCTCTTTTATCTTCCAGCCACCTTTCGATAAGTTCTTTGTCCTGAATTTCTTCCTGAATGTATATTTCCCTAGGTACATATACCGAACCGGAATAAAACTGTTTTAAGAAGGCTTCTATAACGTCTTTCTTTTCCTCTCCATTATATTGAAGTATATAATCTTCTTTTCCCTGTACTTTTCCATTTCTCACGAAAAATATTTCTACCACTGCTTTATCATCACCTAATGCCATTCCTATAACATCAAGGTCAACAAGCTTCGTAGAAGTGATTTTTTGTTTTTCATTTATATTTTTTATAGATTCTATTTTATCTCTATATTCAGCTGCTAACTCAAATTTTAAATCATCTGAAGCTTTCAGCATTTTTTCTTCTAAAATACTAATAATTTTATTTTCTTTTCCATCTAAAATATCTAAAGCTTCATCTATCATTTTTCTATAATCGTCTTTATTAATATTTCCAACACAGGGTCCATAACATCTTTTTATATAGTAGTTTAAGCAAGGCCTTTTTCTTTCATTTCCGGTTTTTATATTTATTCTGCATGTTCTTATTTTGAAAATATCTCTTAATGCTTCAATAGTTTTATTTACTGAATAGGAATTCACATAAGGACCAAAATATTTATTTTTATCTTTTTGTATTTTTCTAACCTTTATTATTCGAGGAAAGTCTTCCCTTACAGTCACTTTTATATAAGGGTAATGTTTGTCATCCATTAGCAAGGTGTTATATTTAGGTCTGTTCTTTTTTATTAAATTTGACTCTAAAATTAGAGCTTCAATTTCATTATCTGTAATAATGTATTCAAAGCTCTCTATCTTGCTTATCATTTTACCAATTTTTAATGAGTGTCCTGAAGATTGAAAGTACTGTCGTACTCTTTTTTTTAGATTTTTTGCTTTACCAACATAGATTATATTATCCATGTCATCTTTCATCATATATACTCCAGGACTATCTGGAAGTTTATTTAGTTCTTCTTTTATATTAAACATTTTCCCACCTTTATTAAAACTATAGAATCATTTCGAGCTTTTTACAATAATACTGTATCTTTACCTCTTTTTTTAGCTTTTCTTACACTGTTTTTTAGCTTTTGATAGTATTCTTCTAAAAGTTCTCCCTCATACTCTTCAACCGCTCCACTCAGTGTAAGTTCTCCTTTAGGTATAGATTTTATATCCGTTCTTATCTGACTTTTTATTTTATTAACTACTATTTTAGCAATATCTATCGTAATATTAGGCATTATAATTAAAAACTCATCATTACCAATTCTACCTAAGACATCTATCTTTCTTATTGACTTTTTTAACACTTCTCCAACTTCTATAAGCAGTGTGTCGCTAAATTCAATTGTATATTTATAATTCAATTCTTCAAATTCATCTATGTTAAGAATTGCACAAAATAGAGATTCTCCATCCTTCTTGAAATTTTCCATTTTGAATTTTAATTTTTTCATCATAACTTGTTGGTTATAGACGTCTATAAGAGAATCTTTCTTTGATTTATTTCTCAATTCTTTTTCTAAATATTCTATTTCAAGTTGTTTATCTAGCAGAAGGTCGTTAAAACCTTTCTTTAATGATATGTCTTCTATAATTAAGTAAAAATATCCCCTCTCTATACTTACAATCTCAATTCTTAAATATTTTTCGAAAACCTCAAAGTACTGTTCAATTGTTTTATCTCTTTGAGTAATAGCTACTTCGTTAAATATTTTTACCCAATCAAACAAAGATTCTTTAGCTTTAGGAAATGCTTTTGTAAATTTTTCATTAATAAATTCATAAGATTCTTTTTCTACCATTTTACATAGGGTAGAATTGCCATCTTCAATTATGAAGTCATTTTCACTATCCTCTATTATCGACTTACATTTTGCAAGTCCTATTGGTAGTTTGTCGATTACTTCTCTTTTCCCTACAAAAAGTTTTTCCATCTTAAGTCCCCCCTCCGTATCTAAATTATACCCCTTATCTTTTTTCTTTTCAATATATAGAATTCTCATTTAATGAAACCATATAAATGAATCTATATGGTTTCATATCACTCTAATATTTTTTTTAAGTATTCTCCGGTAAATGAACCTTTATCTTCTATTATTTTCTCTGGAGTGCCTTGAAATACTATCTGTCCTCCACCATCTCCACCTTCCGGTCCCAAATCTATTAAATAGTCAGCAGTCTTTATAACATCTAAATTGTGTTCTATTACTACAACTGTATTTCCTGCATCTACTAACTTACTTAAAACCTCGACCAATTTATGTATATCAGCCATATGTAAGCCTGTTGTTGGTTCATCAAGGATATAAAAGGTTTTTCCTGTACTTCTTTTACCTAATTCAGAAGCTAGTTTTATTCTCTGAGCTTCCCCTCCAGATAATTGAGGAGATGGCTGTCCTAATTTAATATACCCCAATCCAACGTCAAACATTGTTTTTAGCTTTCTTTTAATTTTAGGTATATTGCTGAAGAAGTCCAATCCTTCTTCAATTGTCATGTCTAAAACATCGCTTATAGTTTTGCCTTTGTATTTAACTTCTAAGGTCTCTCTATTGTATCTCTTACCTTTACATACTTCGCACTGAACATATACGTCAGGTAAGAAATGCATCTCTATTTTATTTATTCCGTCACCTTTACAAGCTTCACATCTTCCTCCTTTAACATTGAAAGAAAATCGACCTTTATTGTATCCTCTTACTTTTGCTTCTTGAGTCATAGCAAAAACATCTCTTATATCATCAAAAACCTTTGTGTATGTCGCAGGATTTGATCTAGGAGTTCTTCCTATAGGAGATTGATCTATATTTATTATCTTATCTATATTTTCAAAACCTTTAATCTCTTTATGTTTTCCTGGAATTATTCGAGATCTTGGTCCTTTACTCCTTAGTCCTTTATATAATATTTCATTTACTAAAGAACTTTTTCCAGATCCCGAAACACCCGTAACACATGTAAATAAACCTAATGGAAATTTCACATCAATATTTTTTAGGTTATTTTCTTCTGCTCCTTTTACAGTAATATATTTCCCGTTTTTTAATCTTCTTTTTTTAGGGATAGGAATTTTTTTCTTTCCGCTTAAGTATTGGCCTGTTACAGATTTTTCACAATTAATTATATCATCTACTGAACCTTGGGCTACAATTTCTCCTCCGTGTATACCCGCTCCAGGACCTATATCTAATATACAATCTGCACTTTCAATTGTTTCTTCATCATGTTCTACTACAATAAGAGTATTTCCTATATCAGTTAAATTTCTCAATGTCTTTATAAGCCTCTTATTATCTCTCTGATGTAAACCAATGCTTGGCTCATCTAATACATAAAGAACTCCTACCAAACTGGCTCCTATTTGAGTAGCTAATCTTATTCTCTGAGATTCACCGCCGGATAAGGTTCCTGCATTTCTGCTTAAGGTAAGATAATCTAATCCCACATCTAATAAAAATTTAACTCTAACTTTAATTTCATTTACAATTTGTTCTGCTATAAATCTCTTTCTTTCATCAAGTTGAAGATTTGAAATAAAGTCGTAAAGTTCACTTATTGATAAATCTGTTAATTCTATAATGTTTTTATCTTCTATAGTTACAGCTAAACTTATAGGATTTAACCTTTGTCCATGACATGATTTGCAAGGTGTTTCGTTTATATAACCTTCTATCCAGTCTTTAATGCTTTTTGATCCAGTCTCTTTATATCTTCTTTCTAAGTTATTTACTACACCTTCAAAAGGCTTAGCTATAACTGTTTCACCTTTGAACTTGCTGTTAAATTTAATTTCAAGTTCTCTACCTTTTGTACCGTAGAGAAGTTCTTCCATAAATTTTTCAGGAGCTTTTTTAATGGGTTTATTGATATCAAAGTCGTGGTAATCAGCTAAGGTGCTGAATATTTGATAGTAGTATCCATCTCTAGTAGTTCCATATGGATCTATAGCTCTTTCCCCTATGGTAAGATCTTTATTTGGTATAACTAAATTAACATCTATGTTTTTTTCTACTCCTAATCCATGGCAGCTTTCACACATACCAAAGGGATTGTTGAAAGAGAACATTCTTGTTGAAATTTCTCCAATGCTAATTCCACAATCAATACAAGCAAAATGGGTGCTCATGAGTATTTCTTCCCCATCTATAACATCTATTATAACAAGTCCTTCTGCCAATTCTAGACAGGTTTCTACTGAATCCGTAAGTCTTTTTGTTATACCTTCTTTAACTATAATTCTATCTACAACAACCTCTATTGAGTGGTTAACATTTTTATCAAGAACAATTTTATCTTCAATTTCATATTCTACACCATCTACTCTTACTCTAACAAAACCTTCTTTTTTTATTTTTTCTAAAAGTTTTTTATGGGTTCCTTTTTGTTCTCTAACTACCGGTGCTAAAAGTCGTATTTTTGTTCTTTCTTCCAATTCCATAACCTTATCTACTATTTGGTCTAAAGATTGGGATGTAATCTCTTTTCCACACTGAGGACAGTGTGGAGTTCCAACTCTTGCATATAATAATCTCATATAATCATATATCTCCGTTACTGTTCCTACGGTAGATCTAGGATTTTTATTTGTTGTTTTTTGATCTATGGAAATTGCAGGAGATAAGCCTTCTATGTATTCAACATTTGGCTTTTCCATCTGCCCTAAAAATTGTCTAGCATATGAAGATAAGCTTTCCACATATCTTCTTTGTCCTTCAGCATATATGGTATCGAAAGCCAGTGAAGATTTTCCTGATCCACTAATGCCAGTAAAAACTATCATCTTATCTCTTGGTAATTCAACATTTACATCTTTTAAGTTATGCTCTTTAGCACCTTTAATATATATATTTTTTCTCATAAATCCTTCCTATTCTATTAAAATCTTTTCTTTAATTTCTTGAGTTCATTTATTTCATCTCTATATTTTGCGGCTTTCTCAAACTCCAGTTTAGAAGCTGATACCATCATCTTTTCATCTAGTTGCTTTATTCTCTTGTCAATATCTGCTTTAGATGATAATTGAATTTTCTCTGTTTTGTATTCTTCTTCCTCTTCTGCAGCTATAGTTGCCTTCATTACATCCTTTACGTTTTTAATTATTGATTTAGGTTGAATATTGTTTATCCTATTATGTTCTTCCTGAATTTTCCTTCTTCTATTTGTTTCATCTATTGCCCTGGTCATTGAACCTGTCATATTTTCAGCATACATAATTACTCTACCATCTAGATTTCTAGCTGCTCTACCGATTGTTTGTATCAAAGCAGTTTCCGACCTTAAAAAACCTTCTTTATCTGCATCTAATATGGCTATGAGGGATACTTCGGGCAAATCCAAACCCTCTCTGAGCAGGTTAATTCCAACGAGAACATCGAATTTTCCCTGTCTTAAGTCTCTAATTATTTCCATTCTTTCTAAAGTATCTATATCTGAGTGGAGATATCTTACCTTTATCCCCATTTCTTTATAATAAGATGTTAGATCTTCCGACATTTTTTTAGTTAATGTAGTAATTAATACTCTTTGATTTTTTTCTGTTACTTTTCTTATTTCTTCTGATAAATCATCAATCTGTCCTTTTACAGGTCTTACTTGGATTTCCGGATCTATAAGTCCCGTCGGCCTAATTATTTGCTCGACTATATTTTCAGAATGTTCTTCCTCATAAGGTCCAGGAGTAGCACTAACAAATGTTGCAGTAT
>JBEPWV010000063.1:0-5817 GCA_041642175.1 Clostridia bacterium | reverse complement strand
AATAACTATTAATTTAGGATTTGCTCATTTGGATTTCGAAGATATGACTGTAGGATTTGTTGATGTTCCCGGACATGAAAAATTTATCAAAAACATGGTGGCAGGAGTTACAGGTATAGACGCTGTTATGCTTGTTATATCCGCCGATGAAGGCATCATGCCCCAAAGCATAGAACACTTCAATATCTTAGAACTAATGGGTCTTAAAAAAGGATTTATTGTAATAACAAAAACGGATTTGGTAGATAGTGAATTAATAGAAGTTGTAGAAGAAGAAATTAAAGAATTAGTAAAAAATACTTTTTTAGAGAATTGTAAGATAATTAAAGCATCTTCAAAAACTAAAGAAGGTATTGAAGAAATTAAAAACCATGTAAAAGAAATAGCCTCCTATGAGAATAGAAACCTCCACATAGAAAATCCTAGAATGGCAATAGATAGAGTGTTTAGTTTAAAAGGTATAGGGACGGTAGTAACTGGAACTCTTTCAAACGGTATACTTAATAAAAGCGATAGTGTTCTTATATATCCTCAGGAGCTAACCTCTACAATCAGAAATTTACAGGTTTTTGGTAAAGATGTAGAGAAGGTATTGGGAGGACAGAGAACAGCAATTAATTTAAGGGATATTGATAAAAGACAAATTAGTAGAGGAAATGATTTAGCCTTACCTGAAACTTTAAGACTTACCAAACAAATTGATTGCAAAATAAAAATTTTAGACGATACTGATAGAATTATAAAAGACAATTCCAGATTACACCTTCACGTGGGAACTAAAGAAATACTTGCAAGAATCCATATTTTAAAAGAGAAAGAATTAGTAGGTGGAAGTACTGCATTTGCAAGATTAATTACTGAAGAAAATATTACTGTGAAAAGAGGAGACAGATTTATATTAAGATTTTATTCACCACTGGAAACTGTTGGAGGAGGTATTGTTTTAAATCCTAATCCCAAAGGGAAACTTAAAGATACAATTAAAGAAATAGATTATCTGGAAGACAATAAAAATTTAAAATTATATATTGAATTCCTATTAAAACAAGAAAATAATTTTGTAAAAATCGAAGAAATAATTAAAAATACAATATATAATTTTATCTATATAAAAGAGAAATTAGAAGAAATGGCAGAGGAAAACAAAGTTCATAATTATTTTTTTGGAAATAACATATATGTAATCCACAAAAAAACTCAAAATGAAATCAAAAATAAAATTATAACCTACCTTAAAAGCAACGAAGAAAAAAACAATATAACATTAGGCGTACCAAAAGAAGAATTAAGAAACAACATATTTGATGGAATCGATAAAAATATATATAATAGTTTTATAGATGAATTAGTTAAAAGTCAAAATATTAAAATTAATAACAATATGATTACGACTTACAACTTTTACCCGGAAATGAACAATAAACAAAAAGAGCAAAAAGAGAATATACTTATAAAACTAGAAAAAGAGGGTAAAGATATATTAAATATAAAATCTTACAGAGAATCTAATGAAACATCAAAAATAATTGATTATATGATAGCTAATGAAGAGTTAGTTGAAATAACAAAAGATGAAGTAATTTTAAAAAGTAATTTGGAAGATTTAAAGTCTAAACTCATAAATTACATCAATGAAAATGGTAAGATAACAGTTGTAGAATTTAGAGACTTAATCAACAGCAATAGAAAGCACAGCATAATAATATTAGAATATTTTGATTCGAAAAATTTGACAAAACGTATAGAAGACTATAGAATACTTTTTTAAGATTTAGTTATAAATATGTTAACAATAATATATAATAGTGATATACTATTAATGAGGTGAGATAATGAGTCAGAAGATACTTATAGTAGATGACGAACCGTTATTAGTTAAAGGACTAAAATACGGATTAGAACAAGATGGATATACTACAGAAGCAGCATATGATGGTAAAAAAGCATTAGAACTACAAGAAAAAGGAAATTTTGATTTGATAATTTTGGATTTAATGCTGCCGGAAATAGACGGATTGGAAGTTTGTCAAAAAATCAGAGAAAAGTCCGATGTGCCTATAATAATGCTTACAGCAAAAGGCGAAGACATGAACAAAATATTAGGATTAGAATACGGTGCAGACGATTATATGACTAAACCTTTCAACATATTGGAATTAAAAGCAAGAATAAAAGCTATTTTACGAAGAGCGTCAAATAAAGAAGCTAAACTTGGAGACCAGATTATATATGTAGATGACTTCATCATAAATACATTAGGAAGAAAGGTCACTGTAAACGGCAAAGAAATAAATCTTACAGCCAAAGAATTTGATCTTTTAATTTTACTTGCGACAAATCCAGGTAAAGTATTTACTAGAGAAGAATTACTAGAAATAATTTGGGGATACGAATATTTCGGAGATTTAAGAACTGTTGATGTTCATATAAGAAGATTAAGAGAAAAAATTGAGAAAAACTCTGACAACTACGAATATATACTTACTAAGTGGGGAGTTGGATACTATTTTAGGAATAGAAATTAAAAAAAAGTTTGTAAGTTTTAGGTGGAAATTGCTTTCCACCTATTTAATACTTATTATAATTCTTTTTTTTATTCTTATAAGTATAATTACTGATTATTTGCTCGATTGGCATATAAATGAAAAACAGGAAGAATTAACTGAAGATTCAAAACAGATAGCTGATGATATCAGCTATTATTTAAGTGTTTACGATTCATCTATTTATAAGACATATTTAAAAAGTGTAGCAGATAATTACGGTGATACTCTGAATTCCAGAATAATAATTTTAGATGAAGATAAAAGAGTAGTAGCTGATTCAAATGATGAATATAATTTTTCAACCTTAGAACTTTTAGAAATCGAAGAATCTTTAAAAGGTGAAATATCAACTAATAATTATTACTTTAGCGATATTGGTAATGTTATGTATCTAGGATATCCAGTGATTTTCGAAGATGAGATAAATGGTTCTGTTTTTATATCTGAATCTATAAATAATTTATACGAAAAAGTTAATTCCTTAATATATAAAATAAAGGTGCTTATAATTGTTATTTCATTTCTTATTATTGCAGGACTTTATTTCCTAACATATTTTTTCTTGAAACCTATCAATAAATTTTACCCGGTTATAGAAAATATAAAAAAAGGTGATTTGGGACAGAAAGTAGACATAAATACAAGAGATGAATTTAATCTTTTAGGAGAAGCATTTAACAGTATGACAGTAAGATTAAATGAAGTGGATGAACAGAGAGAGGCTTTTGTCGCCAATGTTTCTCATGAAATAAAAACTCCCTTAGCATCTATTAAACTTCTTACGGAAAACCTTTTGCTTCAAGAAGATATAGAGAAAAAAGTATATAGAGAATTTTTAAAAGATATAAATGACGAAATAGATAGACTAAACAATATAGTTACGGAGTTACTGTCATTAGTAGATTTAGATAAAAATAAATTAAAACTGAACTATCAGATTACTTATTTAAATTATATCCTAGAAAAAATAATAGAACAGTTGAATCCTTTAGCTAAAGAAAAAAATATTAAATTAGTACTTGAAGAGATAGATAGAATTCAAATAAAAATGGATAAAGATAAAATTAAACAAGCTATAATAAATATTATACATAATGCAATTAAATACAGTGAAGAAAATACAGTTGTAAAAGTATCTCTTTACTCTGATAAAAACTATGCTACAATTAAGGTAAGCGATACAGGATATGGAATTCCAAAAGATAGTATCCCTTATATTTTTGATAGATTTTATAGAGTTGATAAAGCAAGATCTAGAAAAACTGGTGGAACAGGGCTAGGCCTATCAATTTCTAAACAAATCATTAACATGCATCACGGGACAATAAACGTTAAAAGCAGAGTAGGAAAGGGTACAACCTTTTATATTAAAATACCTATAGAAGAATAGAGTGTGATTTTATGAAAAGATATACAATAGTTATAATAATAATATTAATATTAATATTATCTTCTTCATGTACAACTACGGAAGAAGAAAGTAATGTAGCAAAAATACTGCCTTATAACGAAGCAAAGAATCAACAGGATATAGTTCAAATATATCTGCCAAACAGAAATCTATCCTGTGTAATAAACGAACTAACTACTATAAGGGATATTACTAAAGAAACCTACATTGATAGAGCTCTAGAAACTACTATTACCAGAAGTTTAGAATCTGAAAGCTTTATCGATATGAACATACTTAATATTATAAAAACAGATATAGTTGACGAAACCGTTTTTTTAACTATTGAATGGAAAGAGAATATTTATTTAAATGAGGAGGAGGAATGCTTAGTTCTTTACTCATTAGTAAATACCGCTGCATCCATGGATGGAATACAATTTGTCAAAATAATAAATGGCGATAAAGATTTTTTCTACAACAAATACTATATAGGAGAAGCCTTAAGTCCAAGTAATACAATTTTGTATAAAGACTACGTAAAACCTATAAATACAATTGATGATTTGCTTTATAATTACTTTAAAGATAGAAATGTATTTGGTGAATCTTCTGAAGAAGCTGTTAAATTTCTCGATGAAAATATCTCTCAATATATAGGATACAGTATAAAAAACTTTAACTATAATCAGTATAATACCCTTTTAACAGTAAACATAGAAGTTGTTTTCTATAATGATAGCTATATTAGAGAAGACAGGCATTTAAGCTTTTTGCTCGAATATATAAACGGCAAATTTAGAATAAGAGAAATTTACGAGTTATAATTGACAAATATATACAGGTATGATATTTTAAATCAAGAACCTTTAAGATAGTACGAGATACTATAAAGGAGAATATTATGAAAGCATTAAATTTGTGGGAAAATTATATAAATAATTATGAGATATCACAGTACCTTTGTACTGAGATGTCTCTTTTTTTTGAGGAGGAAATATGGAAGGAAAACTAATTTTAGAAAACGGAATTGTATTAAAGGGGAATGCCTACGGATACAGCGACACAAGAATTGGAGAAGTAGTTTTTAATACAAGTATGACTGGTTACCAAGAAATCTTAACAGATCCGTCTTACTACGGACAAATCGTTGTAATGACCTATCCTCTAATTGGAAACTACGGTATTAATTTTTCCGATTTACAATCGGATAGTGTCAAAGTTAGTGGATTAGTAGTAAGTGAAAATTGCTATCATCCCAGTAACTTCAGAAAGGAAATGGATTTAAGTAAATACCTGGAGATAGAAAAAACTTTTGGCTTAGAAAATATTGATACAAGATATCTTACAAAAACCTTAAGAAAAGATGGAACAGTAAATGGTATTCTAACTAAAGAAGATTTATCAGAAGATGAAATCAATTCAATGTTTAAAAATTTTAATAAAAAAGACTTTGTTAAAAATGTAAGCACAAAAAAAGAGTTTGAATTTTCAACAGGAGACATCAAACTGGCAGTAATAGATTTTGGAGTAAAAAACAATATCTTAAAAGAATTTAAAAAAAGAAATTGTCATATTAAAGTATATCCCTATGATACAAAATCTGAAAGAATTTTATCTGATAATCCTGATTTGATATTTTTATCTAATGGTCCTGGAGATCCAAAAGATTTAAAAACTTCTATACAACAAATAAAAAATCTTATTGGCAAAATACCAATTGTAGGTATATGTTTAGGCCATCAATTATTATCACTATCTATAGGAGCCAACACTGAAAAAATGAAATACGGTCACAGAGGTGGAAATCATCCAGTTAAAGACCTAAAAAAGAATAAGATATTTATCACATCTCAAAATCATGGATATATAGTTGAAGAA
>JBEPWV010000062.1:5648-5855 GCA_041642175.1 Clostridia bacterium | reverse complement strand
TATATCTATCATTCGATTAATATACTTCATACGGTATTAATCCCGGTTTCCCGAGGCTATCCCTTTGTGCAGGGTTGATTATTCACGCGTTACTCACCCGTCTGCCGCTTTCCATTTTCCGTTCCAATCGAAATCTTCACTTCCAACTTCTCGCTCGACTTGCATGTGTTAGGCACGCCGCCAGCGTTAATCCTGAGCCAGGATCAA
>JBEPWV010000062.1:0-5638 GCA_041642175.1 Clostridia bacterium | reverse complement strand
TTATTCTATTGTCTATGTGCTTTGCCGCTTCTATCTTTAGCGACTCTATTAGGTTATCATCTATCACCCTTTGTGTCAAGTACTTTTTTTGCTTTCTTTAGGCTTTTTATGATGATATTGTTTGATGTAATTTTTGCGCCTCAAATAAGATATCAAATATAAGCTTTAATGTCAATGGTTAATTTTGATTTTTTTCATGAATTTTTTCCCAAAGTTCATCTGTACTATAATCTAGTGCCCATATGGCAATACCTTTAAGGTTATATTTATTTACTAAGTCTATTCTGTAACCTAAGGATAATTCATCTTCTATCCACATTTTGTATGTAATATTTTCAATTTTCTTTTCTCCATAATTCTGCTTAGCTACATTATCAAAAATTATTGGAATTTCATTTTCTTCAATAAAATTTTGAGCCGACTTCACCCTTAATGCAGTTGTATCATAGTAAATCCCATCTTCAGCTTCTATTATTTCCCATAATCTTGTATAGAAAGGTACTCCTAATATAATACTGTTGGATTGTGTGATTTCTTTTAATTCAACAACGGAATCTTCTACCCAAGGTAATGATGCTATTGGTCCTATACCTTGGTCAGGGCTTGTTGTTGCATCATAAGCCATAAGAGCTAAATAATCTGAATATTTACCAATTTCTTCTCTATCATATATTAATGACCAATTCTGACTTTTGGAGACTGCCGTAATATCTACTGAAAAAACAAAGTTGTGTTCAAGAGCTTCTATGTAAAGTTCCTTTATAAAAGCCGTTAAATAGTCTCGATCCTCATAATGCAAATTTTCAAAATCCAGATTTATGCCATCGTAGTTATATTTTTCCGATATTTTGATAATTTCTTCTACCGTTTGCTTTCTTCTGTTTCTGTCTCTTAAGTAGTATGAAGTCAAATCTCTATCAAATGAATTGTTAAATACACCCCATACATCTACATTTCTATCTTTATAATAATTGTAATATTCTTCTAAGTACCAATCTGTAAAAAATTCTTCACTATCCAAACTATGCCAAGTTGGTGCTATAACATCCAATCCTCTATAATAGACATAGTTGGCAATAGTTTCTGCTTTTCTATTGAATAAATCCCATGCTACTACTTTGTTCTCATTAGTTTTTATACTCTTTATATTTTTAACTATTTCATTAGATATGGATTCTAAATCTTCTAACATAATATAACCTAACTTACTTCCATATCTAACTAATGCCCACTGGTTGTATAATTCATATATTTTAACTTCCTGATTATTTTCTATCTTTTTAATAATTCCGGAAGTTATGTACCTATCTTCTCTTATTTTTGAAGCATTTATAGTCTTCCCTCTATTATAAACTGAATCGACAAATATATAATCACCGTTTTCATATATTTCAATAGTATAATTGGTTTTTGACTTAAGATAATTTGAATTTATATAAATTTTTTCATTTTCTTCTATATATGTATTTGATTCTAAATTATAATTTATTTCATATAAAGTATTTTCATAAAATATCTGAATATATCTGCTGTCTTTATCATTAAAAGAATCTATAACACCCAACTCAGATAAAAGTTTATGATTTATAAAGTAATTATCTTCGTCTACAAGTACATAATCATCTAGCAGTATCTTTTTACCATTCCAATAAAATCCTCTTGTCATATCTGAAGATTTATTAGTTATGAAAAATATTACTCCTATTAAGATGACTACTAAAACTACTACTGCTGTAATTACTTTTTTTATCTTCATATATATTCCCTTTATTTTAGTTTTTTGATTTCATCCTTCAACATTAATGCTACTTCATTATCAGGTTGTATTCCAATAGCTTTCTCAATATCTTTTTCTGCATTCTCTATATTTTTTAAATATATGTTAGCTGCTGCTCTATTTGTATATAACTCATAACTGTTCGGATTAGCTTTTATTCCTTCATCTAAATAACTCTTTGCATCCTCGTAGTTTCCAATACTTATTTCACAAACAGCTAGTTCATTAATGGCTTCAATTTGTCTAGGATTTAATTCTATTACATTTTTGAAGTAAGTTTTTGCTATTTCGTATTCCTGTTTTTGTCTAAATGCTACTCCAATTACGAAAAATAACTTCCACCAATTCTTAAAGACATCTAGCAGAGGTATCAATTTGTCCAATCCTTTTTCAACATACCCCTTTAAAACTAATTTGTATCCTTCTTCAAACTGTAAGTAGTAATCTAATTCTTCTAGCTGATCTCTTATTTCCTGTTTTCTTATATCATTGTCGTCGTACTTTAAAAATTTATCCCAGTAGGCTTTTGCATTTAGATATCGGCTGTTTTGCTTATAATAATAACCAAGCTTATAATAGGATAAAGAAAACTCAGGATTCCTATCCAAAGTTTTGTTATAGCAGGATACTGATTCTTCCATAAATGCTTCAGCTGCAGCATTTTCTTTATTTTCAAAAAGTTC
Organism: Clostridia bacterium; assembly: GCA_041642175.1. Classification (GTDB taxonomy): domain Bacteria; phylum Bacillota; class Clostridia; order Tissierellales; family Dethiosulfatibacteraceae; genus UBA8670. The sequence goes on along the minus strand of JBEPWV010000062.1, from coordinate 3,178 downwards.
TGTTCCCTTCATTTCAAGAACATTTCCTTGTATAAAGAGTTTCCTTTCATTTAGTTCTCCTATATTCAAAAGAGCATTGGAATATACTAACTTCTTGTCTACTTCTAAGTTGTCACTGTTAATAACCTTAATAAGATAAGCTTCCGGATTTATACCTGATTCTTTTAAAATATCAAGGTAAGTATTCTTATACTTAAAATTTGGATCTACACCTAATATAAAAAGCATACCTTCGATCATATTTATATTTTTAAAACCTTGGAATTCATCTTCTTTTTTTAAATTATCTATAACTTCATCTATAAATATTGGAAATGATGTTTCTTTTTCTAGTTTTATTTCTTTTTTATTAATGTTTATTACTGTGTCAGCTTTTATTTCTATAAAGGAAATTTCATCCTTCATTTTATCAAAAATCCTTTTAATTTTATCTTCTATATTCAAATTAATCATCCTTTCTCATATTGTCTAAATTTTCTTTAATATTGTAAACCAGGCAGTTGCCCTCTTTGTAAATAAATAAATTAGGGCTCCCATTTATTTCTACTATTCTAAATTCATTTATTATCTTTCCTTCTAATTCTTCATAGATATCTTGAAAATATGTATTAATAAAGAACTCATCTCTACTTACTAATCTTTTATATGTCTTATATTTATCTTCTCTATCTTTGTTAAGATATGTTGGTAATTCAAGATTTCTATTATTTTTTATATAATCCAGCACTAAATTATCTTTTAATCTATCCTCTACATATCCATTTTTTTTAGCAAAACCAAATAAAATATCATACAATTTCTTCCTCTTATGGTATTTACTAAAATAATCTTCTTTTTCCCAGAAACCCGACATATCTAAATAAAACTCAAAAGGGTTATCATAATAATTATCTAATATATAGTTTACTGTATTTGAAAAATACCCCTCATTGTAGTATTTATTCAAAATGCTATCGATTTTTTTTAATTTTTCAATTTCTTCTGCATTAATATACTTTGTTTCTATGATTTCGTAAGGAGGAAAGGACCTAAAAATTAATCCATTCTCTTCTCTTCTATTATAAACTGGTGTTCCTTTTAATACTTTTAGAAAACCCAGCTGCAGTTTTTCAGCTCCAAGATTATATGCATCGTTAAAAGAATTTATGAATGATTGATAATCATCTTTGGGAAGTCCTGCTATTAAATCTAAGTGAAGATGAATATTTTTAGTTTCACTTAATTCTTTTACAACAACTTTTATATTCTCAAAATCCATTTTTCTATGAATTTCACGTAAGGCATGTTCATTAGTGGTTTGCAGTCCTATTTCAAATTGAAAAATATTCTCCGGAAGCTTCTTTAAAAATTCGAGGAATTCTAAATTTATTATATCAGCTGTAATTTCATAATGAACTTTTATGCTGCTATTTTTAGATACAATGTGTTTAATTATTTCTCTGGATCTTTTCCAATCGTAATTGAAGGTTCTATCTACAAATTTAATTATTAAAGGTTCCAATTGAAATATTTTATCTAAGTCATCTTTGATTCTTTCCATAGATAATGCTCTTATTCCGTTATCCCTTGCAGACAAACAAAACCCACATCTATAGGGACAACCTCTTGTAGTCTCATAATATATATATTTATTTTTGAAAGATTTCTTTCTATTTTCTTTGATAAATTCAGCTCCATATGGAAATGGTAAATCTTCTATATTTTTGATTTTATTTATTCCAGGAGTTTCTAGTATTCTTTCTTTATGTCTGTACATTATCCCCATTACCTTATCTAGACTTTGGTTGTTTTCTAAAGAATTTATTAAATGAGGAAGTATTTCTTCTCCTTCTCCTTTAATTATATAGTCAACATAAGGATAATCCTTTAAATAATCTTTACTATTATATGTAACCTCCGGACCTCCAAATATTGTTATTATTTCTTTTTTAGACTTTTTTACTACTTCACATACTTTTTCAGTTTCATTTATATTCCATATATATGTAGAAAAGCATATATAATCATAATCTCTATATTTCATATCCCCTAAGATATAATCCAACTCATTATTTATGGTGTACTCTTTTAAATCTACACTATAGTTCTTTTGCAAAAGAGATTCTCTCATATATCTTAATGCTAAATTAGTATGTGTGAATCTGCTATTTATACCAATTAATAATACTTTCATATATTCACCTATATTTTCTTGAATTTGAAAAGTCCGTATTTCGTCTTTATATAAAATTCCGACTTACAGTTTTTTACAATTTTACTTTTTCCTAAAAGATAATGTTCAAAAACATTGCCTTCATGAATTTTAAATTTTCTTTCTGAATTTGATTTTTCCAAACTTTCTATATCAATGCTGCCTCTTTTTAAATTTAATAGAAAGTTAGAAAAGCCTTCTATTAGTTTGTAGTATTTATCTTTAGTTAAGTTTTTTTCTATGTTTTCATTTATATTATAAATACCTCCATTAAGTTCCATTAGATTACCATCTATTTTTTGTAATAGTTTAATCCTTTCTCTTTCAAAATTCACAATGAAATTCTTATCTAAATAATTTATCTTATCAGAATAATCCTTAATAGAAAATTTAATTATATAATCTTTAACTATATCTTTGTCAATACTATTTCCAGCTAAGTATTCAAAAAAAGCATAAGCTGAAGTTAATCCATCCAAAATCGATTTTGAATTAGTTGTAATTTGCATTATATTTTTTAATATTTCTTCTTCAATTATTTTTATATCTTTGTTTGCAATAATTATCGGTAAAATTCTATATATTACACTATCATCTTCTTCATTGCTTTTATTGCCTTTATAGAAATTATCCAAAGATTTATTTGAACCATTTATATAATACTTAAGTAAAGTCATTTCTTCTTTATATCTATTATAATTTAAACCTATCCCTTTTTCTTTATATTCAAGAGATTTGCAAACAATAATAAAGAGCTGCATTTTGTAGGTATATATTAATTCACCTTTACCTATCCCGCTGTAATCTTTAAGTTTTTGATCCTTAAATATATTTAATAATAAGTTTTGGATTCTATTCATAATTTCTCCTAAAAAAATATAGCTGAAGTGCATCAGCTATATTATATAAACTTTATTTACTATTATCAAATTGATTTTTGTATTCTGAAGCATATTTTAAAACTGTAGATGAATATACACTAACTTC
>JBEPWV010000061.1:0-5885 GCA_041642175.1 Clostridia bacterium | reverse complement strand
TCTTTCCTTTGATAGTTGGGCAATGTATGGTGCAGCTCCTGTTCCTGTGCCACCACCCATTCCTGCTGTTATGAATATCATATCTGAATTATCAAGAATATCTGATAATTCAGACTTGCTTTCTTCAGCTGCATCTTTTCCTATACCAGGATCTGATCCTGCTCCTAATCCATTAGTTAATTTTTCACCAATTTGTATTTTTTGTTCAGCTTTTGAGTTTAAAAGTGCTTGCTTATCTGTATTTACAGCTGTAAAAGATACACCTTTAACTTCCGCATCTATCATTCTATTGACAGCGTTGTTTCCCCCGCCTCCAACTCCTATTACTTTTATTTTAGCAAGATTTGCTGGATCTATATCAAATTCAAACATAATTACCTCCTTATTTCTTAATAATAATTTTAGTATAACACAATAATATAATTTATCAATTTAATATTTAATAATTTCTTTAATGAATTCTCTTGAGTTATCAAATATTCTTATACCAAAGGCTAATACTACTGCTAAGTATAGAGATATCCCCAGGGTTTCTCCGAGAAATGCTATTAGAGAAGATAAAATAATCTCAAAAGTTAACAATAATATTTCTTTATGTACTGTAACTTCTTCTTTATTTAATATTCTAAATATCCCATTTATAAGAATAAGTACTGAAATGGTAATATATAGAGTAAAAACTGTGCTGTATGTTATTGTTAAATTAATACCGATTAACAGACCCACTATTAATCCTAGAATAGAAAAAAACATTTACTCACCTTCTTCCGAAATTGGTATTGCTACATCTATATCTACTTCATTACTGTACTTTGGAATCAATATATATTCACTTTCTAAAGTAGTTACTTCAATTCCATAGTAGTTCTTAATTTTGTATCCATATGTGTTTGGAGCATTTATAGAAGCAGATAACATCTCCTTATTGCCAATTACTTTAATTACAAAAGGGGCAGCGATACCTTCACCATTTACATTTATGAGAGGACCAACACATACTATTTCCGAGGTGCTGACTACTCTTCTTCCATTTATAGATATACCTTCAGCACCGGCATTTATTAAATCATTTACAATAACACTGAGATCTACATCGTGTACTATATCAAAGTTAATGTTATTGCCGGTATCTTCTGGATTATCATTCATCCGTATTAGTATGCCTTCACCTCTTAAGTCTGTAAATCCAGCTATGATTTTTGTATTATTAATTTCTTTTTTTAGTAATTCTATTACATCTTCATCGTTTTTTATAGTTTCTTTATATTCATATAATTTATTTCTTTTAGTTTTAATAAGTTTTTCTAAATCTTTAATGTCTTCCTTAGAAGATTCAAGTTGATTGGATATTTTGCTTACTGTGTGAACATTAGCAAAAGTAAAAAGACTTGCATCGTTTTTTATTTGAAGCATTATTGTCAATCCTATTACTAAAGAAATGAAAAATATTAAAATTTTATTTCTCATTATAACAACCACCTATTCATTTTCATTAATTGGTTCAGCATACTTGAAATCTATAGGTTTCATATATCTTTCAATTTCCAAATTGTCTTTTGATTCAATATCGATTTTGTAGTTCAATTTCTGCATTTCCCAAACTACTCCACCTTTAAAATTGATAACTGACTGCAGTGTTTGCTTGTTTCCAATTGCCTTAATTTCAAATGGTGGTACAAAAGACACACCATTTATATTTAAATGTGATCCTACCGGTACTATTTCAGTGTAATTTGTATATCTCTGACCGTTTATAGATATTGCTTCTGCTCCGGCAGCATTTAAGTTGCTTACAATTAAAAGTAAATATTCATAGTTGTAAATTATATTATTAGTATAATCATCAAATTGAGCTTCAGTTGATGGATTATCGATAGTTAATACTATACCTTCTCCCTCAACATCTATTATACCGGCCATTAATTTGTATTTATTTAGTTCGTCATTTAGATTCTTTATGTAATCATTCTCCATAGATGCACTTTCTTCATATTGTTTTAATTCATTTTCTATTTCTTCTAACTCTGATAAAAGATTTTCACGTTCATTTTCTACCTGTCTAAGTTCATATGCCAGCTCTGAAGCTTTTTTTGTGGTTATTATTTCTCCAGACTCGCTTTTTACAACTTGATACTGTAATGCAAAAATTAAACCTAAAATAATACTTAAAGTAGTTAGAAATATTTTTTTATACATTAAATTTCTTCCTCCAAATCTTTAAAGTCAACATATATTGGATTATCTCCCTTTGTAAAGTCAATAACTCCTTTTATGCTTTGACCTTCGTTAATTCTCGTTTCTATTATATCTATGCCAAATTCGTATTGATAATTCAAATTTTCAGTCCAATCAAATTTTATATAAGTGTTTTTTTCAATTATACAATACATATTATCATCTTTTAACAAAATATTACAGTTTAAATTCTTATTATTTTCGTAAATATACCTAGAAATATTTAAGATTTTGTCAAATTTTACATTAGAATCTTTAAAAGTTATTTTTTCTCCTATTTTTGTGTTTGTTTCAATTTTACTTTCTATAACAAATAAATCCTCACTCTTTTTTATTTCTTCTAATAAAACACCTTCAAAATCTATTAAGTATTTCTTATATTTATAGTTATATGAAATTCTTCCTTTTCTTTCTTCAATATTAATTATCAGCTTATCTGGAAATTTTCTTTTTATGTTAGCTGTTTTGATATAAGTTTCATTTTCTAGTATTGTTTTTATTTGGTTTAAATCTATTAAAAAAATATTGTCACTATTATTTATATTTGTTTTTTCTTTTATGTAATCTTTATTCAACTTGAAATTATTCTCAACTATTATATCTTTAATATAAAAAACATCTGATTTTAAAGCAATAAATCCTAAAGCTGTTATCAATAATATCATAAAGAAAAATATTATTTTCTTTTTATTTTTTGATTTAGTCTTTTTTTCACTCATTATTACCACTTCTCAAAGTATCTTCTATTACTCTTATAATATTATGCTTAAAGTCGTAATTAAAAAGTTTCATGCTGTTTTGCGACATTTTCAATTTTCTTTTTTCATTATCCATTATATCAAAAACATTATCAAGTAAAATTTCTGAATTTAATTCATCTTCTAAAATTACCTTACCTGCTCCCTTATCTTCTATTTCTTTTGCATTAAAGAATTGATGATTTTCAGCTGTATATTTTTTTGGTATTAAAATGCTGGGCTTGCCAAGATATACAATTTCAGCTATTGATATAGCTCCTGCACTTCCAACTACTAAATCACTTGCCATTAGAGCCTTTGGAGCATCGTACATATACTCAACTATTTCAACATTTCCAGGTATAGTTATCCCTTTATCTTCTGCCTTTTTTATAAAATCTTTATAGTGGTTTTTTCCAGTTACATGAAGCCATCTTATATTTTTTTTATTTTTTAAAGTTTTCAAAGAATTCATAATTGCTTCATTAATAGTTCTTTGTCCTCCACTTCCTCCAAAGGAGTATACAAAAAAGTCATTCTTATTTAAATAAAAATAATTCCTTGATTCATTATAATTTACATTAATAATTTCTTTTCTTATTGGATTACCTGTAAATACTATTTTTGACTTATTTTTAAAATATTTTGAAGCTTCATTAAAACTTATCATGATTTTATCAGCGAACCAACCGGTTATTTTGTTAGTAATTCCAGGATAAGCATTTTGTTCGTGAATAATTATCTTTTTTTTAAGTAATTTTCCTGCAAATACAACTGGTCCGGATACGTATCCTCCTGTTCCAATAATTAAATCTGGTGAAAACTTTCTAATAATATTTACAGACTGAATTATTCCCAATATATTTTTAAATATACTTTTTATATTATGCATTGATAGTATCCTTCTATCTATATACCCAGTTTTAACGTCTTTAAAAGTATAACCTTCTTTCACGGCTAATTCTTCTTCTAAACTATCTTTGCTACCTAAATAAACTATAGTAACGTTTTTATAATGATCTTTTATTATATCTAGAATTGCTAAAGCTGGTATTATATGTCCGCCAGTTCCTCCGCCTGTTATAATTATCTTCATATTCCCTCTCTTATATATCTGCATGTTTAGAAATATTTAGCAGTATTCCTATAGAACCAAGTAAAATAACTAATGATGTACCCCCAGCACTTATAAATGGTAATGCTATCCCAGTTGGAGGCATTGAAGATGTAACCACTGCTATATGTATAAAGGCTTGAATTCCTATCAAGCTTGTAATACCAGTAGCTATATAAGCTCCAAACAAATCATCAGCATTAATGCTTATTCTTAATCCTCTCCATATCACTATAATATAACATACAATTACTAAAATTGCTCCTATATATCCAACTTCTTCTCCTATAATTGAAAAAATAAAGTCATTATATGGTTCAGGTATATAAAAAAACTTCTGCCTGCTTTGTCCTAAACCTGTCCCTATTAATCCTCCTGTCCCGAAAGCGTACAAAGATTGGACAACTTGCCATCCTATTGAAAGTTTATATTTAAAGGGATCTAAAAATGAAAGTACCCTGTCTATTCTGTACTGTTCCTGCATTATTAAATAATAGGATGCTCCTCCTAAAAGACCTAAGGATATCAAGATATAAAAAAGATTAGCTCCGGAAACGAAAAACATTATTCCCAAAGTTAATACCAAAACCATACTTGTACTTAAATCTTTCTGAATAACTATTAGTCCTCCGAAAAACACAATCCAAAAAACTACCGGAACAAATCCTCCTTTAAATTTATGAATAACTTTGTTTTTTTTCTCTAATAAATAAGCTAAATAAATAATCGAACTAACCTTTATAATCTCAGAAGGTTGTAGGGTCATAGGGCCGATATTTATCCATCTTTGTGCTCCATTTGCTTCTGTACCGTATGCTGTAAAAAGTGATATCCCGGCTATTATTGAAAAAAACAAAAAAACTATATTTAATTTTCTGTATATTCTATAATTAACAAAACTAGCTATAAACATTACTATGATTCCTATTATTCCTGCAATTAGTTGTTTTTCGAAAAAGTAAAATCCATTACCACCAAAATTATAATATCCATCGGGATAGCTTGAACTAAAAACCATCATAAATCCAATAAGAACTAATACAATAATAAAAATCAATAAAATCCAATCTATAGATTTATTGGCTTTATCCATATTAATCTTCCTTTTCTAATTTTTTGATTATATTCTTAAAATGAGTTCCTCTTTCTTCAAAACTACTATACATATCCCAACTTGCGCAAGCAGGAGAGAGTAATACTTTATATCCTGTTTGTGAATTAGCATATGCTTCCCTTACTGCTTCTTCTAGATTATCAACCATTTTATAATTAGTAAACTTATATTTCTCTAAAGTTTTAGCAATTTTATTTCTAGTTTCACCTAATATTACGGCATATTTTACTTTATTATTGAAGGTTTCAACTAATTCATTAAAGTTGCTATCTTTATCGTAGCCACCTAGAATTATTATAATATTCTCTTTTAATGCTTCAACCGCTTTAATTGTTGAGTCAGGATTAGTTCCCTTAGAATCATTGTAAAATTTTACATTTTTAATCGATGATTCTACCAACTCTAGTCTATGTTCCACCCCTTTGAAATCAATTATAGAATTCTTTACCATATCCAGGGAAAGGTTAAGAGCTATAGCCACTCCAACTGCAGCCATTACATTTTCTATATTGTGTTCTCCTGGAATATTTACTTCATCCAATTTTATTATGTCTATAGTGCCTTCATTCCCTTTATACACTATTTTTTCATCTTTTATAAATATTCCTTCATCTAATTGATTTTTTGAGCTAAAGAAAATAATATTAGACTTAAATTTGCTTATATTGTCTCTTATTATTTTGTC
>JBEPWV010000060.1:0-5931 GCA_041642175.1 Clostridia bacterium | reverse complement strand
TTTTCTTAAATTTAAAGTTGATCTTGTTTTTATTCTTACCTTATCTCCTTCTTCAAAGAGTACAATATCCCCTTGATGAACTTCTTCTGGGTAAGGTATGTTAAGAGTTTTTTCCGGTAATCCTGTTGCAGGCAAAAAAGATGTATCTATATAACTTATCTGCTGATTGTATTCTTCCGGAAGTACTTTATATAAAACTAAATCCTGATATGCATAGTACTTGGTCCAGGTACTAAAATAATAAGGTAGTGCATTTGGATTGTTGCTTTCTACATAACTGTTGTAGGCCCATAATGGAAAATACCAGCTTTCCAGTATATTAGGATCCATATAACCTATAGTTGGAATCTTCTTAGATGCACTCATATTCCATTTTTCCAGCAGTATGTTAGCTCCTGCTTCTATATTATAGTATATATCGCTTTTTAATCTACTACTATCATATGTCCCTCTGCTATTGTGTATCTGCATTAATCCTATACTTCCAGCGGATCCTATAAGTACACTTCCATCTTCTTTGTAATGTTTAAATACCGACTCCGTTCTGGCTATTGCCTTTAATATGACTGATGGTATTCCTTTTCTTAAAGCAACTTCTTCTATCATAGCTTCTAATTCTTCTCTTGATGGATTATGTTCCCCATAAGCAAAAATTAAATTTGATGCAATCAAAGAAACAACAACGACATATATAAGTATTTTTTTTACTTTCATAATTCACCTCTAAACTTTATCTATTATCTCATTAACTTTTTTATATATATTTTTGTATTTTTCTTTTGATTTTCCTATACTACTGTCAACTACAGAATAATATATTTTTAATTTAGGTTCAGTTCCTGAAGGTCTTACAACAAAACTTGACCCATCTTTGAATATATACTTTAGAACGTTTGATTTAGGAAGTTGAATAATTTCTCTTTCATTCTTAATTAAATTGTGAGAAACCCCTTCCTTATAATCATTTTTAGTAATAATTTTCCCATCAAAATAATCATTCATGTTTTCAAACCTAAAGGTATCTATAATTTTTTTTATTTTTTCTTTACCTTCTATACCTTCAAGTTTGATGTTTTGGAGTTCATCTAAATAGTATCCATATTTTTCGTAAAGTTTTTCCAATTCTTCATCTAGTGAACTTCCTTTTTTCTTAAAGTATCCAGTCATTTCAGCCGCAATTAGTGCCGATGTTACAGCATCTTTGTCTCTAACATACTCACCAATTAAATATCCTGCACTTTCTTCATAACCGAAAAGATAATTTTTATCATCAGTTTTACTGTATTCTTCTATTTTTTCTCCAATAAATTTGAATCCCGTCAAAGTATCTTCACAGTCAACTCCATAATTTTCTGCTATTACTCTTCCCAGTTCACTGGTAACAATAGTCTTTATAACTAAAGAATTTTCTTTTATTTCATTCTTTGCTTTCAGTGATTCTAAAATGTAATATATAAATAAAGCGCCGGTTTCATTTCCCGTTAGCAGTTTATATTTACCATTTACATCCTTACAAGCCACACCTAGTCTATCCCCATCAGGGTCTGTAGAAAGAATAATATCAGCATCTACTTTCTTTGCTTTTTTTATAGCAAGTTCGAAGCTTTTTTCGTCTTCTGGATTAGGAGACTCTACAGTAGGAAAACTGCCGTCCGGTTCCATTTGTTCTTCTACTATATATAAATTCTCGTAATCCATTTCTTCTAAGAGTCTTCTTATAGGTACTAATCCTGTTCCATGTAAAGGAGTGTATACTATTTTAATGTTCTTATCTACATCGTCATTTAAACTTAATGTCTTCGATTTTTCTATAAAAGAATCTTCAATGATCTCAAGAACTTCAATAATATTTTCTTTTTCAACTTCTTTTTTAAAGTTAGAATATTTTATATCTTTAAATTCAAGTTTGTCTATCTCTTTAGTTAATTCTTCAGACATTTCAGGTACCATCTGACATCCATAGTCCCAGTAAACCTTGTACCCATTATACTCAGGTGGGTTGTGACTTGCTGTTATAATGATTCCAGCTGTAGCTTCCAAATATCTTACTGCATAGGAAAGCATCGGTGTTGGTCTTAATTCTTTAAAAATATATGTTTTAATGTTATTTCCTGCAAGTACTGAAGCTGCAACTTCTGAAAAATATCTAGAATTATCTCTACAGTCGTAACATATAGCCACAGAAGGATGCTTTATATTTTTGCTTTTAATAAAGTCAGCTAATCCTTGTGTTGCTTTAGCAATAGTGTATTTATTAACTCTGTTTGTTCCGACACCCATTATTCCCCTAATGCCCCCTGTGCCGAATTCCAAATCACTATAAAAAGCTTCTTTAATTTCACCATTGGAAAGTTCAAGAATTTCTTTTTTTGTTTCTTTATCAATATACTTGTTTTTCAACCATTCCCTGTATCTTTCTTTATATTCCAAAATACCCATCTCCTTACTTGATAATATTTTTTAAATATTTTCTAAATACTTCTCCTAATTCCTTATCTTCTAAAGCAAACTCTACTGTAGCTTGCAGGAAACCGAATTTGTTACCAACGTCGTATCTTTTTCCTTCGAATATATAGGAGTACACATCTTCCTGTTTAGACAATTCTTTAAGTCCATCTGTAAGCTGTATTTCATTTCCTGCTCCAGGCTCTACGTTTTCTAATATGTCAAAGATTCCAGGACTAATTACATATCTACCTAGTATAGCTAAATTGGATGGAGATTCTTCAAATTTTGGTTTTTCGATTAAATCTTCTACTTTATATATACTATCTGTAAGTTTTTCTCCTTTTATGATTCCGTACTTATTTACCTCTTTATTATCAACTTCTTGAATCCCTATTATTGTACTGTCAAATTCTTCATATTTTTCAATCAACTGCTGAATACATGGTTTTTTTGATTTTACAATATCATCTCCCAGCATAACTGCAAAAGGCTCGTTCCCTATAAAAGATTTCGAACAATATATTGCATGACCTAATCCTAAAGGTTCTTTTTGTCTTATGTAGTGAATATTTCCTAAATTCGATATTTTTTTTATGTCTTCTAATAATTTTTTATTACCTTTTTCTACTAATTTGTCTTCAAGTTCATAAGATTTATCGAAATGGTCCTCAATTGATTTTTTATTTCTTCCTAAAATAATTAATATGTCTTTTATTCCTGCATTTACAGCTTCTTCTACTATATATTGAATAGAAGGTTTATCAAATATATTAATCATTTCTTTAGGTTGAGCCTTAGTAGATGGCAAAAATCTGGTTCCCAATCCTGCTGCCGGGATTACTACTTTTTTAACTTTCATATTTCCTCCAAATCTTAAGTAAAAAAGTTGTTTTATAAGTTACTCTCGGTAGCTTTTTTTAGTGTCACTTGACATAAGTGAGCTTTCATATACATCCAGCATCTCTAATGCTTTCCCAGTACCTTCAGCAACACATGAAACAGGGTTTTCTGCTATGTATACAGGCACTCCCGTTCTTTTAGCTATAAGCTTATCAAGACCTTTGAGCAAACAACCTCCTCCGGTCATTATTATTCCTTTTTCACTTATATCTGCCGATAATTCAGGTGGTGTTTTTTCAAGTACCGCATGTACTGCATCAGCAACAGTAGTCACTGTTTCTTCTAATGCTTCCAGCATATCTGTAGATGAAATAGTTAGGTTTTTAGGTAATCCTGTAACCAAATTTCTACCTCTTACTTCAACGAAATTTTCTTCTTCCACTGGAAAAGCAGTTCCAATACTAATTTTTAAATCTTCTGCACTTCTAAGTCCAATCATAACATTGTATTTTTTTCTTATGTATCTAGCTATAGCTTCGTCGAATTTGTCTCCTGCTATTTTAATAGATTTACTAACTACTATTCCTCCTAATGAAAGAACAGCTACATCTGTAGTTCCTCCTCCCATATCAATAATCATATTCCCTGAAGGTTTAGATAATTCTACTCCTGCACCTATTGCAGCTGCAACAGGTTCTTCTATTAAATATGTCTTTTTAGCTCCTGCTTGATTACATGCATCTAATACCGCTCTTTTTTCTACTTCAGTAACTCCACTAGGTACGCATACAATTACCCTAGGCTTAAATATTGATTTACCAATTGTTTTCTTTATAAAATACTTCAACATCTTTTCTGTTATATCAAAGTCTGATATAACCCCATCTTTAAGGGGTCTTATTGCTACAATATTACCTGGAGTTCTTCCAAGCATTGATCTAGCCTCTTCACCTACTGCTAGTATTTTGTCTGTATTTCTATCGATAGCAACTACTGATGGTTCCTGTAATACAATTCCTTTTCCTTTAATATAAACAAGTACAGTAGCTGTACCTAAATCGATTCCCATGTCTGATCTGATACCCATAATTTCCTCCAATTTCATTTATTGTCATAAGTCATTATACCTAAATTTTATTAATATATAAAGTATTTTAGTGATTTTTAATATTTTCTTTAATTCTTATTCCTGTAGGTGTTCCAGCTATGCCGCCTCTAGCTGTTTCTTTGAAGTCACTGTTCATATCATCTCCTACTTTTTTCATTGCCTCTACAACTTCATCAAATGGTACCACACTTTCAATACCTGCAAGTGCCATCTCTGCTGATATCATTGCATTAACAACTCCTGAGGCATTTCTCTTTGAACATGGTGCTTCAACTAAACCAGCTATGGGATCGCAAATCAATCCCATGATATTTTTTAAAGAAACTGCAGCAGCATTTAAAGCCATTTCCGGAGATCCTCCCAGCATTTCTACTAGGGCTGCAGCAGCCATTGCAGCTGCTGAACCACACTCTGCTTGACAACCCCCTTCAGCTCCTGCTACGGTAGCATTAAGAGTGATTATTTTTCCTATAGCTGAAGATGTTAGCAATCCTTTTACAGCCTCATTTTTTGAAAAATTATATTCCTCCGCTACAGTAATTACAGCTGCTGGAATAATTCCACTTGAGCCAGCTGTAGGAGCAGCACATATTTTTCCCATAGAAGCATTATGTTGTGATGTTGAAAAGGCCTTTATCATAGCTTTATTTATTATTTCTCCACAGAGAGATTTTCTATTATCCATTCTTTTTTTTAATTTTATAGATTCTCCTCCTATTATGCCTCCTAAGGTTTTGCTATCATTTTCTATATATGATTCAGAAGATTTTTTCATTACCTTTAAAACCTCATTCATCTTTTTAAGAATTTCTTTTTCTGATAAATGAGTAACTTCTATTTCTTCATCTAAAGCTAACCGCCATATAGGAATATTTCTCTCATTACATATCCTAATAATATCTTTTCCACTTCTATACATCTTCATTCTCCTTTATAGGAAGTATGTAGATTACATCAATCATTTTTTCCATCTTCTTAATTTTATCTATAACTTCTACTTCTACAGTTTCATCAGTTTCTATTATCATTGATGCTTCTTTTTTCCCGTATCCTCTAATTACCTTCATGTTAGCTATGTTCACACTTTCTTCAGCTAAGATATTAGTAACATCTCTTATTAATCCTTTTGCATCTATATGTTTGGTAATAATAGTATAGTAATCTCCTGTAATTTCAACTTCAAAACCATTTATATTGGTAACAAGTACAGACCCTCCCCCTAGTGAAGAACCTGTGACTCTATCAATTTCACCTGTTGATCTTTTTATTACTATCATTGCCGTATTTGGATGGCTTACTTCTAGATCCTTATTTTCAAAATCTATTTCAATATTTTTTTCATTCATTATTTGAAGAGAATTTCTAAGTCTTTCATCATAAGGTTCCATCCCAAGAAGTCCTGCTGCTATGGCCTTCTTGGTACCATGACCATCTCCAGTTTCGGCAAAGGAACCGTGAAGATAAACTTTTATACTAGCTATATCTTTTTGTGCAGCATATCTTGCTATTTTCCCAAGTCTAGCCGCCCCGGCAGT
>JBEPWV010000059.1:0-6096 GCA_041642175.1 Clostridia bacterium | reverse complement strand
GAAGGAAAAGATGCAGATATAGTAATATTTGAAGGAAATCCTTTAAGAAATATCGATAGTAAACCGAGAAAGGTTATTATAAACGGTAAAATAATTTAAAATTAAAAAATGCACTTTAGTATAATCTGACCTCGAAAGGTTAGATATATGAATAAGTGCATTTTTTAATTAGTTATTTTTATTTTTTTGCCAAAAGTTTGATAATGGTTAGAAGTTGAAATAAGATTAGTATGTTCAATACTTAAATTTTGCGATGGTTTTATATCTTTCCAAGAAGCACCATCAAAATAAGTTTCATTAGTCACCTGCACAAAATATATACTATTATTTGATTTAATAAGTATAAAATTTTTGTTAACTTCTTCAACTTCTCCTGTAATTATGTTTTTAGAGGGTTTTTTGGTAAATAGTAAAATTAAATAAATTGTAATTAATAATAAAAAAATAAATAAAAGATACATCATAATACCATCCTTTTTACGATATATTAAATAAGACGAAAAAAAAGATAAAAAGTTCCAAATATTTGATTTATAGAATAAATTTCAAGAATATGATATTATAGTATAAAAAGCAAGGATGATTTTTTTGATAAAAAAAGACTTATTTAACATAAAAGAAATATTAATACTATATCTTGTAACTGTAATTTTATTTATTATTTCCAGTAATATTTTAATTGGAGCCATAGGAATTAATGGAATCCCATTTACCCATCTTCTATCTATATTTGCGCCTAGTTTTATATTAATGATTATCATGAAAAAAGATATAAAAAATCTTTACTTTTTAAATACTCCTAAAAACATCAGGTATTTTTTTTGGGGTATACTTTTATGGATTGGAGCCATTATATTAAGCGGAATATACACATATTATGCAGTTAAATTTATGCCGACAGATGAACTTATAAAATCTTTTGACTATATTTTCTCTCAAACTACATTAACCCAGCAAATCATTATAATGGCAGCAGTTCCAGCGGTAATAGAAGAACTTTTTTTCAGAGGAGTAATTTTATCTTCTCTAATGAAAAGGACTAATGTAGTAATAGCTATTTTGGTTTCATCTCTTTTGTTTTCCTTAATGCATTTTAGTTTAATAAAAATTTTCCCTACTTTTCTTTTGGGAGGGACCTTTGCCTATGTCGTATATAAGACTAATTCAATAATTCCGGCTATTGTTCTTCATTTTGCTAACAACTCTATGAGCATAATAGCACAAAATGCTTTGCCTAACATTGATGTAGATACATTATGGATTACTGGAGGACAATTAGAATATAAATATATAGGTCTTATACTTATAGTAATTTTAATAAAAGAAGGAAAGATTATATATGAAAGAATTTAAATACGAACCTCTAAAAGAATATTTTTTAATCACAAATAAAGACAAAATAAAACTGACATATGAAGAAATAGAAGAAATAATAAAGAATGAACTACCTTCATATTCATATAAATATTCTACTTTCTGGTCAAATGGAGGTCAATATCATGACTATGCATGGTTGGATGCAGGATGGAGAGTAAAGAAAGTTGTTTTATCCAACTATATAATATTTGAAAAAGTTAAAGATGATAAAGATTATGAACAGTTATCTTTTATTGATGATATGAAAAAAATTAAAACCACTAAATATCAACCCTTTGAAAAATATTTGATAGAATCAGAGGAAAGAAAAATAAAACTAACCTACATAGAAATCGAGAAAATAATAAAAGAAAAACTGCCGGAATCTTCTTATAAATATAAAGAATGGTGGGCTAATTCTAGACATAATCACGGAGGAATATGGTTAGATAATAATTATAAGGTTGTTAATGTTGAACTTGGGAAAAGTGTAGAATTTGAAAAAGAAAATAAAGAAAAATCTTTCTTTGGAAAATTATTGGATAAATTTAAGGGAATTTGGCTTAAAAGAAAGTAAAATAAAAGAAAATTTTGAATATTTCTGCACAAAATTTATATTTTTTTCACATTTAGATGATAATTTATGTTAAAATATAGATATGATTAAAAATAATTCACTAATAGAAGGCGATAAGAAAATGATAAAAAAAGTACTAATACTAGGCGGAAGCGGATTTGTAGGAAAAAGCTTAATGAAAGAACTCGATGGGGATTTTGAAATATTAGGCACATACTACAACAATCCTAATCCGGAATTTAAAGAAAAAATGTTCAAATTTGATGTTAACGATATAACATCGGTAAAATATATAATTAAAAAATCCGATGCTGATTTAGTTATATCTTGTCTCAGGGGAGATTACGATAAACAGCTTAAATTTCACATTGAAGCTGCAAAGTATTTGAAAAAAACATCAAAGAAAATGATGTTCTGTTCTTCTGCAAATGTTTTTGACAAAAATCCCACAAAAGCTTACTATGAAGATGATCCTACAATAGCAGGTTCTGAATATGGTATATATAAAGAAACCTGTGAAAAGGAAATGAAACAAATCTTAGAAGATGATTTAACTATTGTAAGATTACCTATGATTTTTGGAAAGGAATCTCCTAGAATAAAAGCTCTTAAGAAAGCTCTTGAAAATAACAAAGGAGTTTATCTTTACGAAAATCTATATTCAAGTGTAAATACAAATACAAGAATAGCTAAACAAATTAGATATATCATTGAGGAAGAAAAAGATGGTATATTCCATTTAGCTTCAGAAGATGTAATTAACCACTTGGAATTTTACAAGGATATCGTTCGGGAGATGGGTTACAGTAAATTTAAATTTGGAAGGAAAAAATTTAAAATTGATAAGTATTACTTAGCTATACTTTCAAACAGAAAGGATCTCTCCGATGACTTTGACTTTAATAGTAGAGATGTTATAAAAGATATAGTTTAGAAACTGTGTAAAAGCAGTTTCTTTTTTTTTGTCCGGATTTATAGAATAATTACATTAAATTAGGGTAAAATATAATATAAGGAAATGGAGGTATTTATAATGTTAAAAGAAGAACTAAATGTTATAAAACAAGGAATAATTAACGAAGTAGAAGGTTACGAATTTTACATGATGGCTAGTAAAGAAGCAAAGGATCAAGATGCAAAAAAATCTTTACAAGTTATAGCAGAAGAAGAGAGAAAACACTCTGAATATCTCAGGGAACTTTTCGAAAAGATGAAGCACCAGGAAAGAGAAGGATTTGAACTGGCTTTCTTAGTAAATCCACCTTCACCAAAAATATTCAATTGGGAAAATAAACAGTTTAATGAAAACTCTATATCAGTTTCTATATTTGGGACAGCCATAAATTTAGAAAAAGCATCTGTTGAATTTTATGAAGAAGCAAAGAAAAATACCGAAGTAGAAGAAGCGAAAAAACTTTTCGACATTTTAATTGAGTGGGAAAAAGTCCACTTAGAGCAGTTTAAAGATGCCTATGATCAGAGTATGAAAAGTTGGTGGAATGAACAAAATTTTGCACCATTTTAATATAGAAAGATAATTTTTAAAGAGAGGAAATTTTTCCTCTCTTTTTTTCTTCACAAAAACAGGATAAAATGATATAATCAAAAACAAACAAATGTTCGGTGGTGATAATTTGGAAACTAACAATACAGTAATGCATATAGATGTTAATTCAGCATTTTTATCCTGGCATACAGCATATTACAAGCAGATGGGGATAGAAAACGACTTTTTAAAAACACCTACAGTTATAGGAGGAAATGAAAAAAAGAGACACGGAATTGTTCTAGCAAAATCTATCCCTGCAAAAAAATCCGGTGTTAAAACGGGACAATCCTTAATGGAAGCAAAAATTGCCTGTCCAAATTTAAAAATAATACATCCTCGATACGATGTATATGTAAAAGCAAGTAAAAGTTTGAGAGAATTTTTAAAGACTTATACCCCGGATGTGGATGTATTTAGTATCGATGAATGTTTTTTGAATTTTACTGATAAAAATAAAAATTATGAGGGACTTGCTTATGAAATTAAAAATACAATTAAGAAAAATTTTGGATACACTGTAAATGTAGGCATATCAAACAACAAACTACTGGCAAAACAGGCTAGTGAATTTGAAAAACCTGATAAAATTCATACATTATATAAAGAAGAAATCAAAACAAAATTATGGCCTTTAGATGTATCTGAATTATTTATGATAGGAAGAAGAACTGCACCAAAACTTAAAAAATTAGGCATATCTACCATAGGAGATCTGGCCAATTGCGATTACAACCTTTTAGTAGCGACCTTAAAATCCCACGGAAAATTAATATACGATTATGCATGGGGTATTGATAATTCTATTTTTAGAGAAGAAAACGACATAAAGGGAATAGGAAATGGAAGTACAATATCTTTTGACGTAGAAGAAAGGCAAGTAGCATATAAAATTATAATGAGTTTATGTGAAAATGTAGGGATAAGACTTAGAAAAGAAAATAAACTTTGTAAAATCGTAGCTATAGGAATAAAAAATAAAGATTTTAAGTACACTATAAAGCAAAAGAAAATAAATTACTATACAAGCAGCACGGAAGAGATTATAGAGACAGCAAAATATTTATTTGATGTCTTATGGGATAAAAGCCCTATAAGACATATGAATGTGAGAGTTAGTGATTTTATTGATAAAGAAAATAAGCAGATAAACTTCTTTGAAAAAGAAGATGTATTAGAAAAAGAAAAACTAGATGAAACCATAGATAAAATAAGAGAAAAATACGGCAGTTATTCAATTATTAGAGCTTCTTATATAGATAGCGGGATAGAGCCGGTAATGGGGGGCTATCCATCGGAAGAATATCCGGATATGAAAAGTATTTTATGAGAGGAGAATTTCAAGTGAAATTATTAAATCATCCTGTAGATATGATAGCTGTTTTTAATATGAATGGAGACATAAAACCTTTTAAATTCAAATATAAAGACAAAAAGATAAAAGTAGAAAAAATTATAGATATAAAAGAAGAAAAACTTGCTGGAAATAGAAGATTGGTATTTGTATGTATGACAGATAGAAAAGATATTTACGAACTTAAGTATGAAATAGATAGCCACAAATGGTTTTTGTTCAAAAGGTAAATTATGATTTCAAATATGGAAATAATTATGTATAATATAAATGATTCAAAAAACAGGAGGTAGTAATGGCTAGAAAAGGAATCTTTTATGTTATATTAGGAATATTAATTGTCATGGGATTTTGGGCTTTAGTAGGAATGTATTTTTCAGAATTAGATCCTGAAGTATCTGATAATGAAAATGTTTATATAAACGAAGCATTTGGATATAAATATATCTACAATGAAAACTTAGAATTAAACTTATCTACAGAAAGGATAAAAACTGAAATTAAAAATTCAGACATGAAAATTCAGATATATTATGATAATTTTAAAGACTCAACTAATGATACGGGAAATTTAATTAATTACGGAAATAAGCATATAGATAAGGATAATGAATATATTGAAGATGTATTAAAAAACACTACACGAAGATACGGCATAAAAACTGTAACGACTCAATGGAAAAGAAAGAAAATTAATTCAATAGACAATGACTTAAACTATTATACTTTATTTCAATACATAATAAATAGCGACGAGGCCTATTCAGTACTTATAAAAAGCAGAAAAGAAATAAATTACAAAGATTATATTTGGAAAATAGAATTCACAGAAAAAACAAAAAAAACAAGTGATTTAAACATGAAAAAAATAAGTCCTGAAAAAATACCGGAAAAAGAAACTAGAGCAGGGCAGCTATATCAGGAAATCTTTGTAGAAAAAGAGGAATTAACTTGGGGTATTTTTTACCCTGAAGCAAATAAGGGGAATTATAATGAACTTTATAATCTTGAAGAAAAATTGAATTTTCAATTCAAAGTCCTTTTAGAATACAAAGGGTTAAATACTGGAGCCTACTCAAAATTATTTGAAATTCAGGATAGAATTATAGAATATACCTTCCAAGTATTGGGAGATAATAGAGATACAGTAGTAATGTATGAAATACTTGAAGGAAAGCATGATAAATTAATAAATGAAGTGGCAGAAGAAATAAAAAAATATCACGGGAATGTATTTTTTAGACTGAATAACGAGATGAATGG
>JBEPWV010000058.1:0-6117 GCA_041642175.1 Clostridia bacterium | reverse complement strand
ATCTTTACATGATAATATGCTTGACATTTCACAGTTAGGCATGTTGACACAATTTATTACCTTATCACATAATTTTCCATTTGTAACCTTATATACTTCTTCGTATAATCCTACTGCATCCGTAGCATCCCCCTCTATAAATTCATCTGCTAAGTTTAATTCTTTTATCTTATCGACAGGAGTATTCCAGTAAGTCATACATATTACTTTTCCTGTTATTCCTGCTCTTTTTTTAGCTTCATATAGGCACAGCATGCCGGATTTACCAGCTCCCCCTATTACCATAACAGTATCTCCTGGTTTTACCAGCTTCGCTGTCTGTGCTGGTGCTCCTGCTACATCTAGTACTGAAAGTGCTAAATTTTCAGGCAAATCTTCAGGAAGCTTTGCATATATTCCACTTTCAAAAAGTATAGCCTGTCCTTTTATGTCGACTTGGTCTATATCTTTTCTAATTTGCAAAATTTCATCGATTCTAAGTGGAGTCAAAGATAATGAAACTAATGTTGCTATCTTATCTCCTACTTTTAAATCTCTGTGTTTAAGAGCATCTCCTATCTCTTTTACCGTTCCAATAAGCATTCCTCCTGAACCAGTTACTGGATTTTGATGCTTTCCTCTTTCTTCTACTATACTTTTCATGATTATTTTAATTTTTTCTTCGTCTCCTCTTCCTTGATCCTTTATCTGAGTAAAGCTAGCTGAGTCAATGTTTAATGTCTGAACGTCTATTAGGATTTCATTGTCGTATATTTCCATATGATTGTTTATCTTAGTTGCAGGTTGAGGTAAAACTCCTTTTGGTTCAAGTACTCTATGAGTTCCGTATGGATTTCCTTTTCTATGAATCATATTAACCTCCTGAAATTTAATATATAAATATATTGCATGAATCGTGCCAATATTTAAAATTGCCTAGTTCCTAAAATTCCAACTATTGTATTTCATCTCTCTTTTTTTATAATACAACATTGCCCAATTTTTATCAAGATCACCGCCTATTTTTCGGCATATATCAAAAATAAAAACTCTCCGGGAAATCCAGAGAGTTTATATGTCTTATATTAAAATTCAGGTTCTATTAAACCTACCTGTTGATCTTTTCTTTTATAAATTACATTAACTTCTTCTGTATCTGCATTTAAAAATACGTAGAAATTATGTCTTAGTAAATCCATCTGTAGTACTGCTTCTTCTATACTCATAGGTTTCATTGCAAACTTTTTAGTTTTTACAATTTTAATTTCATCTTCTTCTTCATCAAGGGGTTCAATATTCTCAAACCTTATTGTTTCCTTAGTATGCTTTTTATCTTGTAGTTTTGACTTATATCTTCTTATTTGTCTTTCCACCACATCTACTGCTTTATCTATAGAGTGGTACATATCATCTGTCACTTCTTCTGCTCTAATTATCGTTCCTCCGAAAGGTATCGTGATTTCTATAATCTGTCTTAATTTTTCTACACTTAATACAACTTTTACGTCTATATCTTTATAGAAAAATTTGTCTAGTTTTGCTAACTTTCTTTCAACCATGTCCCTTAAACTATCTGTTACATTTACATTTTTTCCGTAAATATCAATTTTCATAATGTCTTCCCCTTTCATGATTTTATTTATTAATAGTTTACCCACTTATTGGGTTTTCTAATCAATTTTTTATAATATTAATTATTTTTTTATTTTTAATGATTATGTTAACAACTCTGTTGATAAGCTATGTTTTTTTGTGTTTTCTGTTGATAAGCTTGAAAAAGTTATCCACAGATTGTTATTTTAATATTTATCTTGCTATAGTTAATCCGTAAATATTTTTCACTCCAACCTTTAAGAGAGATTTCGAACATTCGTTTAAGGTAGTTCCTGTTGTGTATACGTCGTCCACAATTAAAACATTTTTGTTTTCCAAATTTTTTACAGCCAAAAATGTATTTTTGAGATTTTTTACTCTATCTTCTCTTTTCAACTGGTTTTGAGCCTTTGTATCCACTAATCTTTCAATAAGTGATATACAGGGTATATTTAGTTTCTTTTCCAAATATTTTGCCATAAGTTCAGACTGATTATATCCTCTTTTTCCTCTTTTGTTTTTATGAAGGGGGACATAGGAAATAATATCAAAATCAATATCAATTTCCTTAATATATTTATATAATAACTCTCCCAACATCTTATAGTAGTAGGGTTTATTGTTATATTTGTATTCCTTTATAACATCTCTTAATAATCCTTCGTATTTGTATGGTGAATAGGCTTTTTCAAAAGATTTTGGAGTTTCTATACATTCTATACATACATCTCCGGAAGTAATTAATGGTTTGGAACATATTTTACACTTATGCCCTTTTATATTCTTAAAATTATAGAGACATTCTTTACATATATAGTCTCCTCCAATACTTTCATCCCAGTATCCGCATATAAGACAGGAGTTTTTTTCTGGAAAAATCAAATCTAACATTCCATTAAATGTTTTTTCAATTAATTTATTCAAATTTACCCCCTAAATTAAAAAATCTTTAACCTTATCCAATCTACCTTTAAGATTTGAATATCTTCTGTCTATTCTATTGTTATCTATCATTTCCTTAATATATTTTTTATATCCAACTAATACTACTAAATCCTGTGCTCTTGTAACTGCTGTGTAAATAAGATTTCTTGTCAAAAGCATTGGTGGAGCCCAAGTTATAGGAATTATGATTGCCGGAAATTCACTTCCTTGACTTTTATGAATGGTTACTGCATATGCATGTATTAATTCGTCCAACTGATTATAACTGTACGTAACTTCTTTATTATCATCAAATTCTACAACTAATTCCTGGTCAATTTTATTTACATATCTTATATATCCAATATCTCCGTTAAAAACCCCTTCTCCACTTTCCACATATCCATCTTCATCGGTTCTTTTCCAGGCCATTTGGTAGTTGTTTTTTATCTGCATGATTTTATCCCCGGTTCTAAAGAGGATTTTATTGCTCTTTAATTCTTCTTTACCTTTAGTTATTGGATTTAATTTGCTTTGAAGAATTTTATTTAGTTCATTAGTGCCATTTAGACTTTTTTTCATTGGTGTCAAGATCTGTATATCTTCAAGAGGTTTAAGCTTATAATGCTCAGGAAGTCTTCTTTCAACTAAACCTACAATTGTTTTATTGATATCTTCGTTGTTAGCACAGTCAATAAAGAAAAAATCTCCATCCTTTTTATTAAACTCGGGTATTTCTCCATCATTTATTCTGTGGGCATTTACTGTTATCATACTATCATTAGATTGTCTAAATATTTTATCAAGTTTAATAGTTGGTATAATATGGCTGTTTATTATATCTCTCAGTACAGAACCCGGCCCTACTGAAGGAAGCTGGTCAACATCTCCTACCATTATAAGATGAGTTTTAGGTTCTATAGCTTTTAGAAGACTATTCATTAAGATAATATCAACCATGGACATTTCATCAACTATTATTACATCGTATTCTAAGGGAGATTCTTCATTTTTATTAAAATACAAATTTTTGCTATCTTCACTGTATGTAAACTCCAACATACGATGAATGGTTTTAGCTTCACGTCCTGTAGTTTCGGTTATTCTTTTGGCAGCTCTTCCCGTAGGGGCACATAGTGCTGTTTTTTTATCCATCAGTTCAAACCCTTCAATTATACCTTTTATTATTGTGGTTTTACCAGTACCTGGTCCTCCGGTTATTACCAGCACATTTTCTTTAAAAGATTTTTCTATTGCTTCTTTTTGTTTTATAGTTAAAGATTTTTTTGATCTTTCTTCTATTCCTTTTATTATATCTTCAACATCTTCTTCAGGATCTTTTTCCTCAGTGAGGAGTGTTACCAATTTGTTAGCAGTTCCTGCTTCAGCATAATAATAAGGTATATAATAAACACATTCTTCTTCATCTATAGTTTCCATATGTATTTCCCCTCTAAGGGACATATTAGAAATTACAGCTTCTACATACTTTTTTTCTATTTCCAAGGTTTTTTCTGCTCTTTTTACAACTAGATTTTTGGGTAGATAAGTATGCCCATCGGATGCAGATTCCATAAGATTATATCTTACACCAGCTGAAATTCTATATTCGGATTTTTTATCTATTCCCATGCTTTCAGCTATTTTATCTGCAAGTTTAAATCCTATACCATAAACATCCTCAGTAAGTCTATAGGGATTTTCTTTTACTTTTTCTATAGTTTCTGAACCGTATTCTTTATATATTTTTATACCGTAGGAGGGAGATATATTGTATTTTTGAAGGTAAAGCATTATTTCTTTAATTTCCAGCTGTTCTCTAAAGCTATCAACTATCTTTTCTGCTTTTTTTTCTCCTATACCATCCACCTTCATTATTTCTCCAGGATGATATTGTAGAATATTAAAAGTGTCTTCACCAAATTCTTCTACTATTTTAGCTGCTGTAGCATCCCCTACACCTTTTATAAGTCCTGAAGCTAGATATTTTTTAATCCCCTCAATTGAATCCGGCATGATTATTTTATATTTTTTAACTTCAAACTGTTTTCCATATCTAGGGTGTTCCTTCCAGTCCCCTTCTACCTCTATTTGTTCTCCTAAGCTTATAGAGGAAAATAACCCCGTAAAAGTAATGACATCTTCACTGGTTTCAATTATTCCTACTGTATAACCATTGTTTTCGTTATTGTATATAATTTCTTCAACTGTTCCCGCTATTATATCCATCTATCCACATCCTTAAAATACATTATACATTAATTGAATGTATAGTTAAATATTAAATTAAAAAGGTTTCTATATATTATTACAAAAGCTTCTATTTATTAATTATTTATTTAATTATGTTAAATTGCACACAAATATATATATATTTGATATAATGAAATAGAGTTTTTACAGGAGGAGGTTTCATGGCAGGAATTAAAACAAGTAAGACTTACGATATATTAACTTTTTATACAGATTATAAAAATAGAATAACTCCTAAAAATTTAATAGGTCTTTTCCAAGAAATAGCTACTGTCCAATCCGATGAGTTAATGATAGGTAAAAAGTATATGTCTAACGAAGATTTATTATGGGTACTTATTAAATATGATATTGAAATATATAGAATGCCTAAATATCCAGAAAAAATTAGAATTGCAACCTATGCTATGTACACTAGAAAATTTTATATCTACAGAAAATTCGAAGTTTATGATGAAAAGAATAATCTAATATCCAAAGCTTATTCAGCTTGGAGTTTGGTAAATAAAAAGACTATGTCATTACAAAAAATGCCGGTGAAATTAATGGAAGCCTATGGATGTAGTGAAAATACTTTTGAAGAAAAAGCCAGTTTTGAAGGACTAAAGATTGTTAAAAATCCTGATTTATCGAGGGAGTTTTCAATAAGATATACAGACATAGATAATAATCATCATGTAAATAACACAAACTATATGTCTTGGGCTGTAAATTCAGTACCTAAAGATGTTGCTGTAGATTATAATTTAGAAAAAATATCTATTTTATACAGAAAAGAAGGAAAATACGGAGAAGACATAATAGTTAACACCGCAGTTGACCGGAAAGAAAAAATTATTTGTAATCATGATATAAAAACAAAAGCCGGTAACTTGCTTTGTCAAATAAAAACTAAATGGAATAAATGAGGTGATATTGTTGATTGAAAATTATTTGTGGTTAATAGTAGCGGTAATTTTAGCTGTCGTAGAAGGAGCCTCTTTAAATTTGACTACAATATGGTTTGCTCTAGGTGCTTTAGCTGCATGGTTAGTTACATTTTTAAACTTTTCATGGGGTTTTCAGATAGGAGTATTCGTTATTGTTTCAGGTATTCTACTGATTTTTACAAAACCACTGGTCAAAAAGTATTTAAAAATAGGTAGTGTAAAAACCAACGCTGAAGAAGTTATAGGGAAGGATGCTATTGTAACTGAGGAAATTGATAATATAAATGCAAAAGGTAAGGTAAAGGTCAAAGGACAAATATGGACAGCTAGATCAGATAATAATCAAATTATAAAAATAGATTCGATTGTTAAAGTATTAAGAATCGAAGGTGTAAAATTAATAGTAGAAAAATTGAAGGAGGATAATTAAATGGAGTTT
>JBEPWV010000057.1:0-6202 GCA_041642175.1 Clostridia bacterium | reverse complement strand
TTCTATCAGCACAGGGTGGTGTCTTTCCCTGATGAGAGCAGGGTTCTAAGGTTACATACAGGTCGGCACCTTCTACATCTTCTGATGCATCTAAGAATGCATTTACTTCTGCATGATTTTCTCCGTATTTTTCATGGTATCCTTGGCCTATTATTTTTCCCTTCTTTACTATTACTGCTCCTACAAGGGGATTGGGACTTGTATATCCTTCCCCTAACTTTGCAAGTTTTAAAGCTTTTTTCATATATTTTTCTTCCAATATTTCACATCCTTATACTTAAAATAAAAACCCTGAAGGAATTTCCTTCAGGGTTTGTTTTCTATAGATAGTGTGGACTCTATTAAAAAAGACACACTATAACATTCTTCTCTCATCCAGACTTTACTGTCGGTACTGGAATCTAACCAGTTCAACCTGTTAAGGTTCGCGGACTATACCGCCGGTCGGGAATTTCACCCTGCCCTGAAGAAACTATTCAATTTCTTATAAGATAACATTTTCATAATTTATTGTCAAATAATATTTTGGTGTATTCATTATTGTTTTTTGTGTTTTCTCATCATTTCTTCCTTAAGATCTTTAATATCTTTTCCTTCCCGGATTCTACTGGAGGCTTCATTTATTACATCAAAGGACATATTCATTCCAGCTTTATCTGTGGCGAAATCCATTGAGTAGTCATCTTTGATTCCATAACCTCTGCCGGTAAGTACAGCATCCTGATTTGCTGCTAAAAAGATAAATTTCCAGTTGTTTTTATCTTCGTGAATTCTGATTTTTCTTTTAATATGGGCTTCAGAATACTCCCGACTGGAGTTTTCCATACCGTCTGTTAGGATAGCTACTATAACATTGTCGGGAGTTTCTTCTTTTTCCAGATTGGCATGGCGCAGGTCTGCTTTGTCAATAGTAATTCCTATAGCATCATTTAGTGCAGTCATACCTCCGGGAACGTAGGATTTATATGTAAGTTGGTCGGCATATTTTATGTTTTTTCCTTGATACATTTCATAAAGTTCGTGGTCGAAAAGATTTAGAGTTATTAAGGCATCTCCTTCTTTTTGTTTTTGATCTTTTAAAAAGGTGTTGAATCCTCCTACTGCATCATCCCTAATTGATGACATTGATCCGCTTTTGTCTATTATACAGATAATTTCTGTTAGATTGTTGGTTTTCATTTTTGATTCCTCCTGTTTTTATTTATTTTCATCTTAAGTATACATTTATATGTATTATTTTAATTGGCTCAGGAAACCAATATGTAATTTAAATAAAAATATTTAATATATAGATTGAAATTATGTTATTTTTCGTAATATAATAGATGATGTTGTTAGATAAAGTCTTAAAGGAGAGCTAGATGGGAAATAAGGATAAAAAGATTTTTTATGGATGGTATATAGTTGGATTGGGAGCATTGATTTACTTTTTTTCCGGTCCGGGACAGACTTATTCAGTTTCCGTTTTTATAGATTATTATATAGAAAAGTTTGGATGGAGTAGAACTGTCATTTCAAGTTTTTATTCCATAGCTACTTTAATTTCAGGATTTTCTCTTCCCTTTATAGGAAATCTTATAGATTCCAAAGGACATAGAAAATCCACTATTGCTGTAAGTATACTTTTTAGTATTACATGTTTGTGGATGAGCATGATTTCAGCTTCCTGGATGATTTTAATCGGCTTTATCTTCATTAGATTATTTGGTCAGGGATCTATGACCCTTATATCATCGGTACTTATACCTCAGTGGTTTATAAAAAAGCGAGGAAGAGCTTTAAGTATAATGTCCTTAGGTGGAGTTTTAGGAGCGGCGGCAATTCCACCAATAAACAGCTTTTTAATAGAATCAAAAGGATTGACTTTTGCCTGGATGTTTTGGGCTGCAGCGCTGATTTTCATAATGTTGCCTGCAGCAATATTGTTTATTAAAAATAGACCTGAGGACATAGGACTGCTACCGGATGGAGTGGATAGTATAGAGAATGTTCCAGAACCAGGAGATATTCAGTCTCAAAATAACATAGATTTTTCCTGGACTTTAGAAGAAGCAAAAACTACCAGAGCTTTCTGGTTCATGCTGTTTTGTATGGGAGTTCCTTCTCTTATCAATACTGGAATAACCTTTCATATGATTTCCATAGTTGGAGAAAAAGGTTATGATAATTTATTTGGTGCATATGTACTTAGTATTACTGCACTTTCTCAGATACCTTCCAATTTTCTAGCAGGCTTTGTAGTAGAAAAAGTTAGGGTTAATATTGTTAAGGGTGTAAATTACTTAGTATTTGGTTTGGCTATGGTGATGCTTGTTTTCGCTCAGGGAAAGACTCCACTTATAATATACGGAGTAGTAATGGGTGTTTCAGTTGCTTTTGATGCAGTTAGCACCAATGTTTTATGGTCGGATTACTACGGTAGGGAGCATTTAGGAAAGATTAGAGGATTGACAATGACGGTTATGGTTATAGGTTCAGCTTTAGGACCACTTCCTTTTGGTGCTGCTTTTGACTTTTTTCATAGTTATACTCAAATACTACTTATACTACTATTACTTCCGCTGATGGCAAGCTGGGCTTCTTTTGTATCTCCAGCTCCAGATTATAATGAAGAAATGGATAAATCATAATAATAAATATTTAAAATTTTTGATTTTCTCTGATACTGTGGTATAATCCTCAGGATGCAAAGAAAGTTATCCAAAATGAAAGGAAATATATGACAAATATTAGAAAACACGATGATTATGATTTTGAAACAGAACGTTTAGATAAAACTAAAGATTATATAAAAGATGTAATTGGAACAGTTATAAATAAAAGAATTAGATTTAAAGAAGATATTAAGGATGCATATATAAATCTGGATTATTTAGATAGTAGTTTAAGCTATTCAAGTATTATGCTTAATACAAATTTATTAGATAACCTTGAAAGAAATTTCGATCTGCTGGTTAAGTCAAAAGAAAAACCATATTTTGCAAGAATTGACATTAAGCAGGAGGATAAGGATAAAACTGAAAAAGTATATATAGGAAAAATTTCATTAGTTGATGACAATATGGATATGCCTATGGTAGTTGATTGGAGAGCACCTATAGCCAGTGTATATTATGATGGAAGACTGGGAAAAACTAGTTACGAAGCTGTAGGCAATAAGCAGGAAATCGAACTTTTAATGAAGCGTCAGTATGAAATCGAAGATGGAAAACTTGAAAACTTTATGGATGTAGATATTTCTACCACAGACACTTTTCTTCAGGCATCTTTAGATGGTCATGCCGGGGACAAACTTAAGGATATAGTATCAACTATTCAGGGAGAGCAAAACCAGATAATTAGAGCAGATATAGAAAAACCACTTATAGTACAGGGAGCTGCAGGAAGCGGTAAAACTACTATAGCACTTCATAGATTAGCTTATTTGCTTTACACATACTCAGATACTTTTGATAGTGAAGATTTTATGATTATTGGGCCTAATAATTTATTCTTAGATTACATTTCTAATGTACTACCGGAATTAGGAGCAGATAACATTAAGCAGAGCACCTATGTAGATTTTATGTTTGAGCTTATAGGAGATAAATACAAAGTAACGGACTCTAATAAAAAGTTAAATGAATTAATAAGAACCGACAGTAAAGCACTTAAGTATTCCGAGAAAGAAATGGTAATAAAATCATCAAAACTTAAAAACTCCATGGAAATGAAAAATTTACTTGATAGTTTCATCAATAATGTAGAAAAAAGGATCTTACCGGATGAGGATTATACTATTGAAGGTTTCCCAATCTTAAGTAGTAGTGAAATTTCTGACCTATATTATGAAAGCTACGGATACCAACCGATTTTAAAAAGAATAGAAAGCATAAAAAAATACCTGAAGGGATATACAAAAAATTCCATCAAGGATATATTAAAAAAGATTAATTATAAATATACAGAAGAGTTAAGACTATTGAGAGAAGATCCGGAGGATTCTCCTGAGAAAAAACTTAAAATGATAGTTCTTATGGAGCAAAGAGAAGGTACTCTAAAAAAAGCTGAAAAAAATGCTAAAAAAGCTGCTGATAAATTTATCAAAAAATTCAAAAAGAACAATCTGTTGGGTTTTTATAAAGAATTTATTTCAAACTTAAATGAATATTATTCAGAAGATATTAATTTAGGAAAATATATATCAAAAGAAACTAAAAAACTAATTAATAAAAAGACCTTAGAGATAGAAGATTTAGCATCTGTAGTTTATTTAAAAGATAGATTTTTTGGTATAAATGAGGATTTAGATATTAAGGTTGCTGTAATAGACGAGGCTCAGGACTTCAGTGAATTTCAATTCTTTGTTTTGCATAGAGTTCTAGATACTGAACGATTTACAATTTTAGGAGATTTATCTCAAGGTATTCACATGTATAGAGCTGTAGAAAATTGGGATTATGTAAAAGATAGCATATTCAATGAAGATGTAAACTATTTAACTCTGGAGCAAAGCTACAGAACCACAATAGAAATTATGAATTTAGCAAATGAAGTTTTAAGTCAAACTGATACGAATCAGTTGATTAAAGCAAAGCCTGTAGTTAGACATGGTGAAGAGCCGGTAATTCAAGAATTAAGAGAAGATAAAAAAATTACTAGTAATATAATCAAGCAGCTGGATAAATGGGATAATGACAGTTTAACCACTGTTGCTATAGTAACTAAATCCAATGAAGAAGCAAAAAAAATATTTGGTGAAATTACAGCATTAAATAAGAGCCTAGACATAGAATTGGTTGATGAAAACAGCGAGCATTTCAACCACAAAATACTGGTTATTCCTGCACACTTATCTAAGGGTCTTGAATTTGACGGTGTTATTATAACTACTTTAAATGAAGATTATACATTTGAACCACTAGATACTAAACTACTTTATGTGGCCATGACAAGGGCTATGCATAGATTGGCGATATACTGCAAGAAGGACTCCATACCTCATATTAAAGATGAAAATACGGGTAAAATAGCAGTTTAATTAAATAAAATCAGAGAGCATTTATTGTAAAATAGTTGCTCTCTTTTTTGAATTTACTTATAATGAGAGAATTTCGTATAAAAATAATATACATGTATATTAACACGTATATTAACATGGACATATAATATTTAAAGTAGTATAATTAAATTAAGGAGATGATAATATGCCAAATATTAAACCGATTTCAGATTTAAGAAATTATACTGAAGTTTTAAATGAAGTTAAAGAAGATAGCCCTGTTTATTTAACAAGAAACGGGAGAGGAGAATATGCAATTTTAAAACTTGAAGAATTAGATAAATTAAAAGCTACAATTAGACTCTTAGCTAAATTAGAAGAAGGTGAGAAGTCTTCCAGAGAAAAAGGATGGCTTTCTGCCGATGAAATAGAAGCTAAATTAGGACTCTAACTATGTTGAGAATAAAATATTCAATGGAAGCATATGAAGATTTAAAATCATTAAAAAAATACTTATCTAGTAACTGGGGAGAAAATAAATCGGAAAAAATTATAAAGAAAATAGCTTCCGATATAAGAAGTTTAGAAAAATTTCCTAAATCGGGAGCAAAACTTAGTAAAATAATAAGATTTGATACAGACTACAGATATTTATTTACTGAAAAAAATTATGTATTTTATTATTTGGATAAAGAAATAATAAATATAGTAAGAATAATTAATGAAAAACAAGATTATATTAATAAATTATTTTGATATATAATAAGATATAAATATTTTGGAGGAGTAATAATGCTGCTATTAATGAAAGGTGACGAACTTAATAAAAAATTAAAAGAATTAGTAAAAAAGTACAGAGATAATTTAGAAGAATACATTTTAGATTTATACTACAAGGAGAAATACGACGACTTAAGGTCGGAAATTGAAGTTGTTAAATCCCTTAATGTAAGCAGTGATATGAAGCTTAAGGAAATAAAAGAAGAAAATAAAAGGCTAAGCAGTAAATTAGAATTTAAGACGGAAGAAAAGGATTTAAGAGATATAGCCAGAGAGTTGGAAAATATTGTTGAAAATAAAAAAGATATGGAAGATTTTGAATATTTACTTAGAAGACATTATGTAAAGAGCAATATGTCTCAGGTAAATTTAGCCAACAGAGCTAACGTAGAGTACACAACTTTAAATAAAATACTAAATAATAAAAGAGAGGTTGAAAAC
>JBEPWV010000056.1:0-6222 GCA_041642175.1 Clostridia bacterium | reverse complement strand
AAATATTAAAGTTCCAATCATCACAACTATTCCAAGCATGAATCTCGTAAAAGGTGATGATCCTCCCTTAGCTTCAAATTCTTTGTTTTTAAAAGATATTAAAAATGCTCCTAATACTAATCCTATTATCTCCGGTCTAATATATTGTACAACTCCTGCTCTATGTATCCCTATGCCTCCAGCTATATCTCTTAAGAAACAGGCTATACAGTAACCCATATTTGCAGGATTTCCAAAATAAACAAGTAGTACTGATATTATCCCTATAATTCCTCCTGTAAATATTATTCCTTTCTTCCCTTCCATTATCCTTCCTCCTATGATTTAATAATTATGTTATTAGTTTAACAATTTGCCATTTTAAAGTACAATAGCTAGTATTAATAGTTGGACTTTGAATCATAAGAAATACCTATACTTGTTGTTAAATAC
The DNA here is from genome assembly GCA_041642175.1 of Clostridia bacterium. GTDB lineage: Bacteria > Bacillota > Clostridia > Tissierellales > Dethiosulfatibacteraceae > UBA8670. The sequence goes on along the minus strand of JBEPWV010000056.1, from coordinate 5,790 downwards.
CAATTAAACTACTATAATTAATTTATTAACATATTATAGATTAAATTCTAAAAAGGAGCTTTTATGAATTATGTATATTTAGATAACGGTGCTACCTCTTTTCCTAAAGCCCCAGGGGTAGCCCAAAGTATGTCCGACTATATTTTAAATGTAGGAACAAATGTTAATAGAGGTGCCTACAGTGCTTCATATGAAGCTGAAAATACACTGTATGAAACAAGAGAACTTATTTGCCAGTTGTTTAATTTTAACAAACCGGAAAATGTAATATTTACCAAAAATGTTACTGAAAGTCTTAATGTCCTCATTAAAGGTCTGCTGAAAAGTGGAGATCATGTTGTAGTATCTTCTATGGAGCACAATGCAGTTATGCGACCTTTAAATGCTTTAGGTAAAAATATTGAATACTCCAAAGTAAAGTGTAGTAATCTAGGAGAACTGGATTTTAAGGATTTTAAAAATTCTCTTAAGCCGAATACTAAAGCCGTTGTCATGACCCATGCTTCCAACGTATGCGGTACCATATTAGATTTAGAAAATGTTGGTAAAATATGTAAAGAAAAAGGAATTTATTTCATTATAGATAGTGCTCAAACAGCAGGTTTTTTAGATATTGATTTTAATAAGTTAAATGCTGATGCAGTAGGCTTTACCGGTCATAAAAGTCTTTTAGGACCACAAGGTATTGGAGGATTTGTAATAAATGATTCTATAGTAGATGAAATGAATACTTTTATTGAAGGTGGTACTGGAAGTCTATCTGATACTGAAGTCCAACCTAACTACATGCCGGATAAGTTCGAAGCAGGCACTTTAAATATTCCTGGAATTTACGGCCTAAATACATCTTTAAAATTTATTTTAAAAGAAGGTTTAAATAGTATAAGAGAGAAAGAACTTAAGCTTCTTGATAAATTTATTCAGGATATATATAATATTAAAAACATTGAAATTATAGGAAAGAAAACCCTTGATAAAAGAACAGGAATACTGTCTTTAGATTTTACAAATAATGATAACGGTATTATATCCCATGAGTTGAGTAAAAATTTCGGCATTATGACAAGATGCGGCATGCACTGTGCACCGTCAGCTCATAAGACCTTAGGTACTTTCCCTAGAGGTACTGTAAGATTTGGTATAAGTCACTTTAATACACTAGAGGAAATTGAATATACAATAAACTCTATAAATAGCATTATTAATAAATAATTAATAAGGAAGGTAATATTTTGGAATTTAATCAATTAGAAAGTTTTTTAAGTGTAGTAAAGCACAAAAGTTTTTCTAAAGCTGCAAAGGAATTATATCTTACCCAACCAACGGTTAGTAATAATATTCAAAATCTAGAAAGAGAGTTGAAAACTACTCTCATAGATAGAAAAAGTAAGACTATAACACTAACTAAAGCCGGGAAAGATTTCTACAAATATGCCCTTGAGCTTATTAATACCAGAGATAAAGCAAGATATAATTTAATAAGACAATCCGGAAAAATAGAAGGGGAAATTGAAATAAGTGCCAGCTCTATTCCAGAGCAGTATATACTTCCCTATATAATTAAAGATTTTTCAAAAATTCATCCTCAAGTAACTTTTACTATAACTCATAAAAATTCTAAGGATGTAGTAGAAGATATCTTACAGGGCAAAAACAATTTCGGTATAGTTGGTGCTAAATATACTTCTGATATATTAGAATATATAGATTTTTACCAAGATGAGCTTGTTTTAGCTGTTCCTAACAACGAAAACTATCCCTGGCCATCTGATGAAGCTTTAGATATTGAAGTCCTTTTTACTAAGAAGTTCATATTTAGAAAAGAAGGCTCCGGTACCAGATTATTAGTAGAAAAATGTCTTTCTAATAAGGGCATCAAATTGGATGATCTGAATATTACTTCTTTAATCGACAGTAATGAAATGATTAAAAAAATGGTTGAATTAGACTTAGGTATTAGTTTAATTTCAAAAATCGCTGTAAAAAATGAAATTGAGCTGGGATTAATAAAATCCTATAAAATAAAGGACTTGGAACTAAAACGTAGTTTTTACTTCGTTTATTGCAAAAACAGAACATTATCTCCAGTAGTTGAATCTTTCAAAGACTTTTTGAAAGATTGGCCTGGAATTAAAATATAGTATGTAAGGAGGAAGAAGTGACTCTAGAACAAGTACGATTAACTCAAATGACTAAAAGCTCAGGATGAGCTGCTAAAATAGGACCTGATGTCCTGGCACAAGTTTTGTGTCATTTAACACAAGATACCGACGAAAATCTGCTCGTTGGTATAGAAACTTCAGATGATGCTTCAGTATATAAAATTACTGATGATATAGCTATTGTTCAAACTTTAGACTTTTTTACCCCAGTGGTTGATGATCCTTATGTATATGGACAGATTGCTGCGGCAAATTCTTTAAGCGATATTTATGCTATGGGTGCTGATCCAAGGCTTGCATTAAATATTACATGCTTTTCCGATGATATACCTAAGGAAAGTATAAAAGCTATCCTAAAAGGTGGTCACGATAAGGTTAAAGAAGCAGGAGCTTTAGTAGTAGGTGGTCATACTGTAGATGATAAAGAACCAAAGTTTGGATTATCTGTTACCGGATTTATGCATCCATCTGATATTGTAACAAATTGCAATGCTAAAGTAGGAGATGTGTTAATCCTTACCAAGCCTATAGGCTTGGGAGTTATTAATACCGGAATAAAATCCGGCATGGTAGGTGAAAAAACCTACAATGAAGCCGTCAAAACCATGTCTACTTTAAATAAATTCGCTAAGGATGCAATGATGAAAGTAGGGGTAAACAGCTGTACTGATGTAACCGGCTTCGGTCTATTAGGCCATGCTTACGAAATGGCTTCAGGCAGCAATATAAGTATCAAGCTTAAATCTAAATCAATCCCTATAATAGAAGAAGCTCTTTCTCTAGCAAAAATGGGTATTATCCCTGGTGGAGCTTACAATAATATGAATCACATAAAGGATTCTGTAAGTATTTCAGAGGAAGTTCCTCAAGAATTAGCCGACTGTATGTACGATCCCCAAACCTCTGGAGGACTACTAATCTCAGTTAATAAAGACAAGGCAAAAGAACTCCTGAATGAATTAAAAAACAGTCCTACCCCTTATGCATTAATTGGTGAGGTTGTAGAAAAAGAAAAATATAGTATAATTGTAGAATAAAGTCCAAAACAAATAATAATTTATTTATGGAGACTATTATGAAGTCAAAATTAAGTATTATTTTAGTAATTGCTTTAATATCAACCTTTATTACTGGATGTACCGATACTCCAGAAGAAAAATCATATTATAAGATAGATCCTCTTTTTGAAGAGGATAAAAAACCGGAATCTATAAATTTGATTGGAAACAATGAAGAATCTCAAGAATACTTTGAAAATGAGCTTGCCATGAAGAGTTTGAAGGAACATAAATTTTATTACAGCGACGATACCTATCACTTTGTCCTGTATTTTGACCAAAATATTGCCAGTGCTGAAGTTGGTAATTTTATGTCTTATCTATCTAATACTTTTATAAGCATGTCTCCAGCTGCGCCTATAGGCGTACCTCCATATTTATTTGAATTTAATTTAGACGATGATTCTATAATGAAATCTACAGAGAAACCTTACAGGAATTTAAGTCTTAGGGTATATATAGATGATGTGAGGGCTTTTAGAAGAGATTATGAATTCGATGAAGATTTGAAATTTGTATCTAGTAACTATTGGGAAAACACATATACAGATTATCCATTCTTGAAGATGGATACAGATATAGTGGCTAATTTTATTGAAGAAAACAAATTCTCTGGAAAGGATATTACTATAAGAAAAACCTTGAAAAGTGATGGAGTTATATTAGTTAAAATCGAAAGCAGTGCCGGCTTTAAGGAGACGTACATAGAAGAAATTAAATCTAAGATAGAGAATGATTTAGCAACAGAATTAGAAAAGGAATCTATGGATATTTATAGTGCCAATTATCAATATTTGGGTATTGTACTTCAGTTTACCCAAAACAACTATATTGAGGAAGAATATATATATTACAACGGCCTAGAAGAAAACAAAGGTTGGATTGATGTGGATTGGATGAAACACGAATTTCTATCTCGGTATTCTTCAAATAGAAATAAATAAGTTTAAAGTTATAGTATATCGGGTATATTATTACTGAGGAGGTATTATTATGAAGTTAGATAGAAGTACAAAAAAAGATTTAAAAAAATGTTATCCTCCATCAGTAGTAAGAAAAGCCGTAAAAAAAGCGAATAATATAGAAGATTTAAATGAGTTATTGGACCTGTATATGAAATCCTATAATAAAACTATACTCTTAGATTACCATCCAAATAATAATTTCAATAGTGGAGGATTTACTAGAAGCTGCTTTATGTAGCTTCTATTTATTTAGGTTTGCAAATATACCAGGCAGCTCTTTCTCCTACGTCAACTACTTTTACTTCTGAAAAACATTCTTTCATTTCCTTGGAACAATCCTTCATTTCCTTCTCTGCAGTTTTTATAAATCTAAAATAGTCTCCTCTTTCAAGCCACTCTACAAAGCTTGTAAGCAGGGATCTTTTTTTATTGTAGTCGTGAATAACAACCCACTCTTTAGCTACTCTACTCATTTCCCTGTACATCTTTTTTCTTTCTTCCGGCTGCAAGCCGTGGGCAACATAAGAGGCTATTGCTATGTCAAAGTGATTTTCATTAAAATCTAAACCTTCTAAAACATCCCCTGTTTGAAAATCTATATCTTTGTCCTTATTTTTTCTCATGGCTGTATTAAGCATAAGTTGAGCAGGGTCTATACCTGTAACCTTAAGTCCTTCTTCATATAAAACTGAGGACAGTGCTCCTGTACCACAACCTACATCAATTACACTTTCATATTTTGTTATATCCAAATTTTCTTCTACTTTATCTATTACATCTCTGTAATTTCGTCTTTGGCTGTTAAAAAACAATCCGTAAATTGGTGATATTAAATTAAATAATCTACTGCTTCCTTTATCGCTCAAATTTCTCACTCCTAACCTTTTGATTATAATAATACTCTCAAGTTTATACCTTGTCAATTTCAACAAAAGTTTATTACAATATGATATAATAGCATATAACCAAAATGATTTAGGAGGATTTTATGAATAAAAAATTTGGAAGACAACTGTATTCAATAGGTGAGTCTTATTTAATAATGTATAATGGTATAAGAACAATAAGAGCTTTTAAAAAAGCTAAATCTGAAAATTTAATGAATTCAAAGTTTACAGAACGAATAATGCTGGCTGTGACAGAGGTCAACAGTTGTCCTATGTGTTCTTATGCTCACACTAAGGCTGCTCTAGAAGCGGGTATAGATCACGAAGAGATAAAAAATATGCTAAATGGTATTATTGATAATATTCCCGATTATGAAATAGAGGGAGTGCTTTTTGCTCAGCATTATGCAGATAAAAGAGGTAATCCTTCAAAAGAATCCTGGGATAAAATAGTCCAAGTCTACGGAAATACTAAATCTGAAGGTATATTAGCTTCGACTAGAATGATAATGATGGGTAATACTTATGGTATTCCTTTAGGGTCTTTTATTCATAGATTTAAGGGGAAACCAGATGAAAGAAGTAGTATAATGTACGAATTGGGAATGCTTCTAACCTTAGTTATATTTTTGCCAATTAGTATTATTCATGCTTTAATTTCAACTATTTTCAAAAAGTCTTACATCAATTTTGATAATTAAATATATGCTCTTCAAGT
>JBEPWV010000055.1:0-6239 GCA_041642175.1 Clostridia bacterium | reverse complement strand
TGAAAATAGAATCCTCTACTAAATATTTATAAAATTTTTCCCAACACCTCATTTTACTAATCTTCTAGTACATGTATACTATCTTTATAATCAACAATTTCATTTTCGAATTTTATAAGCTCCATTTCTTCAAAAGGAACATACCCGTCGTAAAGTTTTTTTTCTATATTAGCAAGGATCCATTCTTCATCTTCTAATACATATACATATCTTTTAGTTATAATAAGCTCATCAAATTTATCATGATCACCTATTGGAATAATTTCAGATTTTGTATATATATATTTAATATCTAAATAATCATAAACACCAGATATTTCAAAATCTACAGTAACATCAGGATAATGTTTAGAATAAATTTCCAATTCTTCTTTACTGTATCCTTCAGATGATGATGTGTAACTTCTATGATGGTTTTCATCCATAGAAATTTTTCCTGTTAATCCGGAAATCTCTTCTTCGTATTCTTCATATGTAATTTTATAGTTTGAATACTTGTGGTCTATTTCTTCTATTTTTATTGTGTTTTCTATTAATCTTTCGTTTATGTTTTCTGTTTTACTGCATCCAGTAAATATTAATATTGCTAGAATTAATGTTATTATAATTATATTGCTTTTCATTTTGATCTCCTCTATTATAGTTAATATTATTGATTTGAAGGATTTAATTTAAATATTCTTTTAACTCAACAAGCAACTTATCTCCGTCTATGATTTCAAACACTGGTCCATCGCCAGATTCGTAAATAATATTGGTTTTACCTAATACTACGTGCCTAGGCTTGTGATTATCCACATAGTCTATCTCCATATAACCCGTTTCCATTGGAAATGGATTAATAGTTTTTTCTGTATCATATTTTTCTAAAATTTTTATAATGTCATTAACAATATCTTTATTTTCAATAGTATTGCTATTAATTCTAATCCTTGAAATGTCATCTCCGTTTTCAATCATAACGATTTGTTATTTTTGCATGTTAGTTATTAATATTGCTAATAGAGTAATGGCAAATACTATTATTACTAAATAAACTTTCTTATGCATATGTGTTCTCTTCTTTTATTTACATAAATAAATCTCAAGCTTTATTTATTGGAACTTTGTTTTCCTCAATTGCTAATAAGACAAACTCGCAGTTGTAATTATTCAAATATTTTTTTATGTACCTAATTATGACAATGAGCAAGTTAAGAGGTGGAGCAAATTAACTATAAAACTATTCTTCGGTTACACCAATTTCGTCAAAATATTCTTTAAAAAAAGCATGGAGATCTTTTGGATTCTTAGCACGATACCGTCCACGACGATAATTAATATAAGTTTTTCCTTGATTATTTTTTGATAAATAAATCCACATGGCAGCGGATTCTTTCAATCCACTTATCATAATTGTAATATATTCGTTATTTAGCAAAGTTGGTATACGACTTACTTGTAGGCTAGTTTTTTCTATTTGATCAATTAATTCTTCTATGATTTTTTCCTCACCATTATATTTATACTCACTAATGATTCCGTCCTTTTTAATTCTTATTGTTATTTCCTCACCACTTGAAATATTTATATGTCTAGGTAAAAAGAGATATAAACTTATGAATATTAAAATAAAGACTATTAAAAACCTAAAAAATAATTTACTTTTCATAGTGCCTCCAATTCCCAACATTAAATTATCATACTCAAAATTTGTAAATAGCATCTTAAAATTTAGAAACTAATTCTACTCAATACCCATCGTCAATAAGATAATCAAAATAATTATTTGATATTTTTTACCATTTCCGAATATCCTGATACGTTTTTTAACAGATATTCTGTAGGGGTGCTTTGATTTATATATTAATTATTTAAGCCATTAATTTTAAAGTTTCTATTATATTTACTAAATAAAAACTAAGTATGAATTAATTTGAGATAAAATAAAATCCCATTATATAAGCTGAAAACAAATAAAATAAAACTGCTACAAAATAAAAAACAAATCTAATAGGTTTTAATTTGTAAGGTTGAAAGTATTTACTTTCAAAAAAAATATATGCTACAACGGGCATAAAAACAACAAGAAATACGAGACCTAATTTTTTATAATCCTGATCTTTGAATACTATTAGCCATTTTGCTATAATAATTATTGGGATTATAAAGTACATACATATATCAAGTAATTTATCTGTGTATTTTTTTCCGGTGATTTAGTTCGTTATCTATTCTAATATTTTTTTGTATTTTTCTGTTCCAAACACTCTTTACCATTTCATACTGATGTTTACTATTAGCAAGCTGATTCAATGTTTTATTACTGGGTTTTTTATAAAACACGATAGTTTCATTGTTTTTAAATACATATTCCCATCCTTTTATTTTCATATATTTAATGTATTTTTTACTATCTCCATTAATTGACAAATCAAATTTATTAAATATAACAACCTTAAAATCAAGGTCTGCCGGTGTTATTTTATCGAAATAATGGTATCCATTATGAACATAACTAATCATATAACCCTTTTTAGCCATGTCCTTAAAATAACTTGCTAAATTTACATATGAAGATATAGAATTGTATCTGGCAAATTTTTTCATTTTACTATTCCCTTGGTTTCAATATAAAATCCTAATGTTAATAATAAGCCTGTAATCGTAAAAATTACTGGATATGAAGTATAAATTCTAGAAATATTGCTTATAAATCTTGCATTTATGAAGTTTGCAAAAGAAAAAATTACCGATAATATATATGCTGTTAATACTATAAGAGCAATTAATGATAAAGTCTTTATTGTTTTTATATTTTCTGCTTTTAAATTTCCAAATTTAAACAGAATTATAATTATAATTGCTCCAATTAGATAATATAAGATTGGTCTTACAGCTAATAAATATATGAAACGAGGTATTATATTATAGGTCCTTGTTACTATTTCTTTTAGTACTATATGATAAACCATAGTATAAATTATACTAGCTACTCCGAGTATTACATAAATAGCAAGAAGTAGTGTCCTTTTATTCTTATTAAGTTTCAATTTTCCGCCCCCCTTTCGTATTTAGAATTTAACTTCCTTTCCTGAAACCATACTAACATAAAAAATTTACCTGTGCGGGAACTTGTAGAAAACTATATATGTTTTTGTAGAAACTTAAGATTTTTGGTCTGACTAGTCATTTAAATATAAGAGTATTATTACAGTAAAAATATTTTCGGTATGGTCAATTTCCATGACACCATCATACTTATCCAATACAGCATTAATATTTTTAATACCAATACCATGAGCTTCTTTATCCCTATTGGAAGTGGTTAATTTTTCTCCCTTATAATTTAAAATTCCGGTATATGTATTAGATAAGTTGATAAACAATCTACCTCTTTTATAGTCAATTTTAAGATCCAGTCTTTTGTCTTTTTCCAACTTAGATGAAGCATTAATTGCATTATCTAATAAATTTCCAAGGATTACTGACATATCAAAGGGAGTAATGTTTAATCTTTCCGGTATATTTAATTCTAATGAAACAGATATGCCCTTATTTATAGCTTCTTGGAGCTTAAAATTGAGAATACTGTCTACTGTGATATTACCTGATTGAGCATATTCATTTTTTACATCAATTGCCCCTGTTATTTGGCTAATAACTTTTGATGCTTCATTATATTCATTATTTTCAACCAGTGATTTCAACAATATTAGATGATTTCTCATAAAATACAATTATGGAGTTCTTAGTAACCATTTTGACTTTTCTATTATCGCTTTCAAAGTAAAGTATGTCTTTTATTTCCGTTTTACAGAAGTTATGACCTGCTTTGTACTCAAAATAACCATCAATTCTATCCAATAGTTCCATAGCCTTATCTAGTACTTCAAATACTTTTGTATCATCAATTGGTTTTATTAAAAAATTCAGAGGTCTTACGTCGAAAAGTTCCATAGCATAATTCTTTTTAGAAGAGATATAGACTATTTGGGTGACTTCATTCTTGAATTCCTCTCGAATTTTTTTGCCTAATTCGATGCCATTTAATTCATCTAATTCAATATCTAAAAAAATGATATCAAAGTAATAATCATCTAATAAATATTCATATAATTCTTCACCTGAATTAAAAACATCAACCTCAATTTTTTTTAAGTTTAATTTACTGTATTTAAATATAATATCTTTGATTTTAGTACAAACGATAGGTTCATCGTCACATATTCCAACTCTTAACATTATATCCCCCTACTAAATTGTCATTTAATTAATTATACTACAGCAAACTTGTTTAAACAAAGGGGATTTTTACTTTGCACTTTCCTCCACATAAAATAAATTGTGAAATTTTTGAATTGTCCTTATATAAAAAGCTTACTAGTTTTTGGATTAAACTTAGTAAGCTTTTTATAATTATCTATATCAACATTTATCAATTGGTAAATGCCTATTTTTAGTACCTATTTTCAAAATATGTTAATTGATAGTAGGTAATCTTTTCTCGATGAACTTAATGCTGCATTTATACAAAATAGCTGAAGCGGATAATATTATAAATAAGTCAAGAAATATAATAAACAAGAAGTTAAATTCTATTTTTACTAGAAGATAGGTAGGTCCAGCTAAAATTATCATAAAGATTAGATTAGCAGCCATAGCTATTAAAACATTTAAGTTTTGTTTAACTGCTCTTTGAGGATTAGTCCAGTCTAGCAGTGGTCTTTTAAGGTCAACGATTAGTCCAATTAAACTTATAGGTATTCCACCTAACAGTCCAAGAATAATTGGCATTATCAAATAAACAAAATCCAACCTTATAAAATAGTTAACTCCTACTGTCATAGCTGTTATGGTAAAAATATGAAGAAGCATAGGAGACATTATTCTTCCTATAATATGACTGGAAAAATTTATAGGTAAAGATCTATCTATCCAAAAGTGTTTTCCTTCTCTTGAAAAAGTCGTAGATGCAGTTGGATTAAGTAGGGAAAACATCATGAAAGCACCGGCAAATATCAACATAGCCACATTAAAATTACTTTCAATCAATCCTCTTACAGGACTCAACATATCTCCGGCACCGGTCATTAAAGGCATTATTATAAATATAAAGGGTATCAGGATAACCGTACTTACACAGTTAAAAAGATAAATAGGAGTTCTAAGAAGTACTTTAAAATCCTTTATAAAAACACTTACACTTTGAGAAGAACCTTTTAAAATCGAAGAATACTCTTTTGAAGTAATAGCTTTTTTCTTTGATCTAGATTCTTGTCCTCCTATTAATCCTTTGAAGTAGAGTTTATTGGAAATAAATAAACCAAATAAGAATAATAAAACTGTTACTCCTACAAATAATGAAAAGTACAGTATCCAATTTTCGCTGTAATAGCTTAGAGAAAACCATTTTGACAGCGGGTAGTATCTACCTGCCGCTTCAAGCATAAATCTATTGTCCGTAAATACTTTGGACATAAATTCCTGCTCCTGTCCTGGAGCAACATTAATCATATTTCTTTGTATAATCACTTGAAGTCCAAGAACTACAAATAAAAAGGCAAACATTGATACAATTCTAAAAAGATCTTTTCTACCTTTAATATTGGTAAATCTCATTAAAATAATTACAAATATTGATGATAGACTTAAAGGTACTACTGGTAATGATAAAAAGAGGATGATTGATTTTAAAACATATCCTATACCACTACTTGTTAAGGTTGAATTTACTACAAAAACAGGTATTAAGAATATTCCCAGTAGTAAATATTCATATAAAAGTACAGTTAAAAACTTGGAAAGTACTATTTTTGTAGACTTAATGGGTAGACTTATAAGCAAGTCTGTATCTTTTGAAAAATAGTAGTATCCCATAACGTAAAAAATTCCGAAGAAAAATACTATCATAAAGGCAGACATTGATGCTATTACCATAAGATAGCTTTCCTGATTAATCATAAGCAGGGACTTACCTATATTTTCAATAAAACCAATATATAAATAATAGGATGGTGCAATAGAAGCAATTATAAATACAAACAAAAGGGGCTTCCATATGTTTTTCTTTTTTAGTATTTCTTTTGAGAATAACGTATTTATATTAAAACTATTAATAAGATTAATCTTCAATAAATGGATTATTTGATTCATTATCCGTAACCTCCAAGAAAATATTCTCCAGTGTTTCTTCTTTACCGGCTTTTTCTTTAAGTTCTTCCATGGTACCTAGAGCTATAATTTTGCCTTCGTTAATA
>JBEPWV010000054.1:0-6248 GCA_041642175.1 Clostridia bacterium | reverse complement strand
TTGATTTAAATAAATTTCAAGCAAATCTTCATTTTTAAGTTCTTTATTTTTTTCGAATATTAATGTAAAATCTCCTAAGGCTATTTTATCTTTTGTGATTTTTGCAACTACTGTTGTTCCAAGATTGAATTTATCCTCGATTTTTCTTATAATCATGTTTGGTATTACATTTTCTGTTAAATCACTTAATTTACTAAAGTATGTAATTGTACTTTCTTTAATTTTTTCTTCTCTTTTTTTATCATAACTCCATTTTTTATTTTTTACATTAAATCCTAATATGTCCATTCCTTTTTTTATGTTTTTTGATAATCCAATCAAAGCCTTAGTTTGAAAGTCTTTTCCATTATCATCAAATTGATTAAAGGCTGCATATTTTGCTCCGCTTAACTCTACAATAAATCTAGTTATTTTGTCGTAATCAATTTTTGTACCTATACTTTCCAAAAAGTATTTAGATATTTCTTGTACACCTTTTTCTAATGTTTTATCTTGAAAAAGGGTTACGAAGTAATATTTCCCCGGAGAAAAAGCTTTAATTGTATAATACCTATCCAACACAGTAGAATACTGATTAAATTCTATTTCTCCTCCATTTATAGCAATTTCTCCGTAAGTTTTTATCCAGTCAAATTCAGGGTCTTCTTCTCCTGCTATATCTTCAAGAAACTTCTTATTGATTATTTCTTCTTTTTTCAATCCCGTATATATTTCAAAGGATTTATTTACATCTAAAAAAATATAATCAATCGGCTTTCCATTATCATCTAATATTATTTTGTGATATGCATATCCGAAATTTATTTTTTCTATAATTTTTCTATAAATACTATTATCCATAATTTATCTCCTTATAATTAAGTTAATTATATCATATAACTTTCAATTTTCTAATTGATTCTTGTTAATTATTATGTTAATATTTGGAAAGGGAATGAAGTTCTCCCTTAGCAATTGCTTAAACCGCTTTTTAAGCTGATGACTTCTGCATATAAAAGGCAGAACATCGGCTTTTTTTGTTCTGAAGGGAGGGTTTTTATGTTGTTTAGTCTATCTTTAATTATGATTATAGGTTTTACCTTAAGTGGTATATTTAATAGAATAAAGATTCCTGGAATAATAGTAATGATTATTACAGGTATTGTTTTAGGACCTTTTGTACTTGATTATATTTCAGCGGATATTTTAAATATTTCTCCGGACTTAAGAGAAATTGCCCTTATAATAATACTTTTAAAAGCAGGCCTTACATTAGATTTAGAAGACCTCAAAAAAGTGGGTAGACCCGCCTTGCTTTTAAGTTTTATACCGGCTACTTTAGAAATCTTGGCTATAGTAATTATTGCACCAATATTATTTAATATTCCAGTTCTGGAAGCTGCGATACTTGGAACTGTTGTGGCCGCTGTTTCTCCTGCTGTAATAGTCCCGAGAATGATTTTTCTTATACAACATGACTACGGCAAAGAAAAAGGTATTCCTCAAATGATTTTAGCTGCAGCATCTGTAGATGACATTTATGTTATTATTTTGTTTACTGCATTCTTAAGTATGTATCAAGGTCAGGGCTTTAGTCCCTTATCTCTTATTTCCGTACCTATTTCTATTGTATTAGGACTATTGTTAGGAGTTATCTGCGGATTCTTCTTGATATGGTTTTTCAAAAAAGTTCATATGCGAGATACAATAAAAGTTATGATAATATTAAGCATTTCTTTTCTTTTAGTTAGTCTTGAAGGTTTAATGACAGGATATATACAAGTATCCGGTCTTCTTGCGGTTATGTCTTTAGGTGTAACCATGTTGAAATTTTATGAAATTTTAGCAAAAAGGCTCATGTCTAAATTTTCCAAAATTTGGGTAGGTGCTGAGCTTCTTCTATTTGTACTTGTAGGTGCAGCTGTAGACATTAGCTATATTAGAAATGCAGGTTTATATTCTGTGCTTTTAGTTTTAGCTGCATTATTATTTAGAATAATTGGTGTTAATTTTTCTCTAATTAAAACTGGTTTAAACAAAAAAGAAAAAGCTTTTTGCTCTATATCTTATACTCCAAAGGCTACTGTACAGGCAGCTATCGGTGCTGTACCTTTAACTATGGGAGTACCTTCCGGTAATTTAATTCTCACCATAGCTGTTTTATCTATTATGATTACCGCGCCTGTAGGTGCTGTAGGAATGGATAGAAGTTTTAAGAAGGTTTTTAATAATAAATAAATATCTTTATATCGACTTGATAAGGATATTCTAAGGATATATAATTAGTTAACTACCAAAAAAGAGGTGCTTAAAATGTATTTTGCAAAATCTGTTGAAGAAGTAAGTGAAGATTTAAATGTAAATTTAAATAAAGGTTTATCCAATGAAGAAGTAGAAAAAAGAATTGAAAAATACGGTCTAAATAAAATAAAGGCTAAAGAAAAAAGAAGCTTATTTTCTATTTTTATATCTCAACTTAAAGATATGCTTATATACGTGCTTTTAGGTGCAGCTGCAATCACTTTTTTTATAGGTGAATACGTAGATGGAGTTATTATACTACTTGTAGTATTTTTGAATGCTTTAATTGGTGTTGTACAGGAAAACAAAGCATCTCAGGCCATTGAGGAATTAAAAAAAATGTCTTATCCAAAAGCATTAGTTAAAAGGGAAGGACAGACAATTGAAATTGATTCTGAAGATGTTGTTCCTGGAGATTTAGTGATTTTAGATGCCGGTAGATATGTACCAGCTGATATACGGCTTACAGACAGTGCTAATTTGAAAATTGAAGAATCATCTTTAACCGGTGAATCTGTTCCTTCTGAAAAGGACCACAGTAAAGTATTTAATAAAGAAAAAATACCTGTTGGTGATAGAGTAAATATGGCTTATTCCTCCACTATTGTAACCTACGGTAGAGGAGAAGGAATAGCGGTTCACACCGGTATGGAGACGGAAATTGGTACTATAGCTAAAAGTTTAGATGAAGAAGAGGGTCTTACTCCTCTTCAAAAGAGATTAGAAGAGTTAGGTAAAGTCTTAGGATTTTTAGCAGTTGGAGTTTGTATTTTTATATTTATAATAGCATATTTTCAAGGAAAGGATTTATTCGATATGTTTTTAACTGCTATAAGTTTAGCAGTTGCAGCAATTCCTGAAGGTCTTGCTGCTATAGTAGCTATAGTGTTAGCTCTGGGTGTTACTCGTATGTCTAAAAGAAATGCTATTGTTAAAAGACTTCCTGCAGTAGAAACTTTAGGCTCAGTAAATGTTATTTGTACAGATAAAACTGGAACTTTGACACAAAACAAAATGACTGTAATAGAGTTTTACACCTATAAAAATAAAGTTGAAGTTTCCGAAGAAAATTTAGATGAAATAGATGAAACAGAAGAAAATTTAATAAAGACTTTTGTCCTTTGTAATGATGCTACTTATGAAGATGATGAACGAACTGGAGATCCAACGGAGATAGCCTTAATAGAAATGGGAGAAAAATATAACTTATCTAAAAAAACTCTCGTTGAAAATTTCCCTAGGGTTTCTGAGAAACCTTTCGACTCAAACAGAAAACTTATGTCAACTTTAAACAAGTCAGGGGGTAAGTATAGAGTAAATACCAAAGGAGCTATAGACAATCTGCTAAAAATATGTCCCAAGGTTTTGATAGATGGCGAGGAAAAAGAATTCACTTCTACAATGAAGAAAGAATTTTTAGATATATCTGAAGCTATGTCTCAAAATGCACTTCGTGTGCTATCCTGTGCTTACAAATACACTGAAAAAAAAATATCTTCTGAAGAAATGGAAAAAAATTTAACTTTTATCGGTTTTGTAGGAATGATGGATCCTCCTAGAATTGAAGTTAAAGATTCTATAGAAGATGCTAAATTAGCTGGAATTACTCCAATCATGATAACCGGAGATCACAAGATTACAGCTTTCGCTATTGCAAAAGAACTTGACATTGCTAGTAGCATTGAAGAAGCTATTGAAGGTTCTGAGTTAGACGATCTTAGTGATGATGAACTTACAAAACTTATTAAAAACTACAAAATTTTTGCAAGAGTTTCTCCGGAGCATAAGGTTAGAATTGTTAAGGCTTTTAAAGATAACGGAAATATAGTATCTATGACCGGTGATGGTGTTAATGATGCTCCTTCTTTACAAGGTGCTGATATAGGAGTTGCTATGGGTATTACCGGTACTGACGTTGCTAAAGGCGCCAGCGATATGATATTAACTGATGATAATTTCTCTACGATAGTTCATGCTGTTGAAGAAGGAAGAAATATATACAATAATATAAAAAAATCCGTAGTATTTTTATTATCCTGTAATTTAGGTGAGGTTGTTGCTATTCTTGTATCAATACTTCTTTTCTGGCCTATACCTCTTCTCCCAACACAGATTTTATGGATTAATTTAGTCACGGATTCTCTTCCTGCAATTTCTTTAGGAGTAGATCCTGGAGATGAATCCGTTATGAAGGAAAAACCAAGAGATCCTAAGGAAAGCTTTTTTGCCGGAGGTGTGGCAATTAAGGTCGCTATAGGTGGCGTCCTAATAGGTGCTTTAACATTAGTCGCTTTTTATATAGGTTTAAGAGAGTACGGATACTCTCCAAGTTCAGAAAATATTCCTGTAGAGGTTTTAACCTATGGGAGAACTATGGCTTTTGTTGTTCTGGCAGCTTCTCAACTATTTTATTCTATATCAATGAGAAATGACAAAAAAACAATTTTCAAAATTGGATTTTTGTCAAATAAGTATTTAATCGGTTCAATTTTTATAGGTTTATTACTTCAGCTAGGAGTCATCTCAATACCATTTTTAGCTAAAGCATTTAAAGTTGTTAATTTAAGTTTAAAAGATTGGGGAATAGTATTTATTCTTGCACTAATCCCACTTTTCATAAGAGAATTATATAAACTAATTAGATTCTCCCCAAAGGCCTAGATTGTTTTCTCTTGCATAGATCTCAGCTTCATGCAAGATTTCATTATACTTAATATCTGGAGGATATGACCTTGCAAAGGCATATCCTTCTTTCACTATAAGTTCATTATAAAATGTCCCATCTTCTAAATATATATAGCGCAAAAGTCTGTCGTAGTCATCTTTATTTGAAACATCTTTTTCTAAATATACCATTTTACCTTCAAGTTTATTTTTACTGTATTTGCTAGCTTCATCTCCATAATATTCAACTTCCCCTGCTTCCTTTACACTTTCCGGGGTATTTATTCCTATCATCCTAACCCTTTCTCCTCCGGAAATCACAACAGTATCTCCATCTACTACCCTTTCTACTACTGTTTTTTCCATGTTTTCAAAGTTTTCAGGTACATCATTACCTGTAAATAAATTATATGCTATTAGAATAATGATTATTACTAAAGCGGGTCTAGGAATACTTTTAATCTGTCTGATTTTCATGTTGTTTTTCTCTTTCTAAAATTTCTGAAAATATTTTTACTAATTTAGGATCAAATTGCTTTCCTGAAAACAGTTTTAATTCTTCTAATGCTTCTTCTTTTGATTTTACAATATTGTATGGTCTAGTAGAAATCATAGCATCGTATGCATCAACTATTGAAAGTATCCTTGATAGAAGTGGAATTTCCTCTTCCTCTAAACCCTGAGGATATCCTGTTCCGTCCCATTTTTCATGATGACATAAGATGTATTCTGCAATATGTGCAATATCCGGTGAGGATAAAGCTATTCTATAACCTATTTCGGGATGTTTTTTTATTTCTTCCCATTCATTATCACTTAATTTTTCTTCTTTCCCTAATATCTGATTGTCTATGCCTACCTTACCTAAATCATGTAAATTAGCTGATAAAACTAAATCATCTATAGTATCCTGAGAAAGCTCTATTTTTTCTGCTATTTTTCTTGCATAATAAATAAGTCTTTCTGCATGTTCTTCTGTTTCTTGACTCTTTTCATACATTGTGGCTTTAATCGACGAAAGAATTGTATTATGAGAACTTTTTGATTCTAGTATTTTTCTTTTTCTCATAAAGTCTTCTGATTCAGTTATTGCATCTTCTATTGAGATATCAGTTTTAATCTTTGTGCAGTATCCTATGGAAATATTAATATAGTATTTTTTCCCGGAAATCTTAATATTCTTATCCTTAAATTCACTTCTTATTTTTTCTACTGTTTCATAGGCTTCTTCTTCCTTTGTGTTAGGCATTATTATTGTAAAGTCATCTCCGCCTGTTCGCGTTATAATGTAATCTTTTTTTATA
>JBEPWV010000053.1:0-6325 GCA_041642175.1 Clostridia bacterium | reverse complement strand
GAGTGTATACTTCTTATCAATAAGACAGGCAGCAGATTATGCTGAAGGACACATACCAACAGCATCAAATATTCCTTGGGGTAAGGATATGAACTTAGAATTCAATACACTACCTCTTGATAAAACTATCATAGTAAACTGCTACTCAGGACAAACAGCAGGACAGGCAGTTGCAGTAATGAGATTTTTAGGATACGATGCAGTATCATTGAAGAGTGGAATGGGTACACCTGTAACAGCACCTAGTGGATGGTCTAATGAAGGATTCGAAGTAGTACAATAGTATATATAATAAAACTTTAATAATAAAAATTTGGTGGTCTTAAAAAAAGGCCACCTTTTTTCTTTTTGAAGATATGTTATAATGAATCTATTATAGGAGGTAGCAATGTTAATAACAAGACCGTATGAAAAATTAAAAGATGATAGTTTATTTATAGATGTAAGAAGCCCTAAAGAACATAGATCGGAAAGAATAATAGATTCAATTAACATACCTTTATTTACAAATGAAGAAAGAGCTCTGGTGGGGACAGCTTATAAGCAGGAAAGTGTGACAGAAGCTAGAAGACTTGGAGTAGAGATAGTTTCTAAAAAACTCCCTGATTTTTTTGAACAAATAAATGAACTTATAACAAATAACGATAAGCAGTTAGCTGTTTACTGCGCAAGAGGTGGATATAGAAGTACTTATTTTGCTTCTGCATTTTCTTCTATAGGAATGAATATAATTAAGGTAGATGGAGGATATAAAAAATATAGAAAATATATCTATGAAGAATTACCAAAACTAAATGAAGCGATGAAGTATATAGTCATTCATGGGAATACTGGAGTTGGAAAAACCGAAATATTAAAAGAACTTGAAAAACAGGGAGGAAAAATCCTGGACTTTGAAGGAGCGGCAAATCATAGAGGATCGCTACTAGGTGGAATTGGTTTAGGAGAACCAAGCACCCAAAAAAATTTCGAATCGAAAATATTTAACTACATGGACAAAGCGCAAGGGGATTATATTTTTGTAGAAGCTGAAAGTAGAAGAGTTGGTAGAGCTTCCATACCTAAATTTATTCACGAAAAAATGAAAGCAGGATTGCATATATATATTGATGCTGATATAGAAAAAAGAGTTGAAGTTTTAAGAGAAGATTATATTCAGAATAAGCACTGGAAAGAAGAATCTATGAAAAGCATAGATAGACTAAAAAAATATGTATCAAAGGAAAGAATTAGACTTTTAAAAGATAAGGTGTCAGAAAATGATTTTGATTTTGTAGCTAAAGAATTAATGATAAACTACTACGATTCAATGTATCAAAACAAATCAAAAGAATACGACTACAATTTAAAATTAAAAAATACCGATTCATCAATAACAGCAAAGAAAATTTTGGAATGGAAAAAGGATTATTTACTTGGCAAATAATTAGAAAAATGCTATAATAGAACAAACGTTCTTTATGGTGGTAATATGGATAAATTAATTTCAAAACTTAAGATATTAGCAGAAGGGGCAAAATACGATGTGTCCTGCTCTTCTAGTGGTGTAGAAAGAAAAAATAAAGGAAAACTTGGAAATTCTAGATCTTTTGGTATATGCCATACATGGTCTAGTGATGGTAGATGTATATCTTTGCTCAAAGTATTAATGTCAAACAACTGCATTTACGACTGCACCTACTGTATAAATAGAGTAAGCAATGATATAGAAAGAGCTTCATTTTCTCCTGAAGAAATTGCAAAGATCACTTATGAATTTTACAGGAGAAATTATATAGAAGGTCTTTTTTTGTCTTCAGCAGTTGATAAAAACCCTGATTATACAACTGAAAATATATGTAAAGCTTTGGAGATACTAAGATTTAAATATGGATTTTCAGGATATATCCATGTAAAAGGCATACCTAATACTTCTAAGGATTTAATGACTAAGATAGGATTTTTAGCAGACAGATTGAGCATAAACATTGAGTTACCCAGTCAAAAGAGCTTAAAACTATTAGCACCTCAAAAAAATACTAAAACTCTTTTATTACCTATGAAAAATCTAAACAATCAAATAATGGAAAATAATGAAGAAAGAAATAAATACAAAGCTTCTAAAAAGTTTTTACCGGCAGGACAAACTACTCAAATGATAGTAGGTGCATCACAGGATAGTGATTACCAACTTTTAAAAACCAGTCAAAACTTATACGATAGATTTCAACTTAAGAGGGTATTTTATTCAGCATATATACCTGTAATTGAAAATTCCTTGTTACCGGCTGTAAATACTAAACCACCATTAAAAAGAGAGCATAGGCTGTATCAGGCAGATTGGCTTTTAAGATTCTATAATTTTAGAGCTGATGAACTGCTATCGGAAGTAAACAGCAATTTTGACCTTGAATTTGACCCCAAAATAAACTGGGCTCTAAATAATATTCATCTATTTCCAAAAGAAATCAACAAATCATCTTATGATGAACTTTTGAGAATTCCCGGAATAGGACCAAAATCAGCTCAAAGAATTATAAAAGAAAGAAAGTTCTTTAAGTTGAATTACGATAATCTTAAAAAAATGAGAGTTGTATTGAAAAGAGCAAAATACTTCCTTACTTGTGACGGAAGATATCATGGGGGGATAGATATAAAACCGGATATTATAAAGTATAAGCTAGGAGAAATTGAAAACAATAGACAACTATCTTTCTTTTAGGAGGGTTTATGGATTATTTATATGACAATACATATACAGGTCTGATGACGGCACTTTACATACACTATAAATATAAGAAATCATCAGGAATTTTTTCAAAAAAATCATACCAAAAATCCTTGATTTCGGACTATAAAATAGTCAAGTCAAATGAAGAATTTTCCTTGAATATGGAGGATATAGTAAGAGAAAGAATTTCAAAATCAGCCCTAAAGTTAATTTACTATACCTTCCTGTCAACTGAAGCAAAAAAAGAAAAATTTATAGTCAAATTTATAGATTTAGGATTAAAGAAAGGAAATGTAACTCAACTTTATTCCCATGAAGATACATTTCCAGTTCAGAAAATCTACGATAAAGTATCAAAGGAAAAACACAGGTTTTTAGGAATTTTAAGGTTTAAAGATTTAAATGGGATACTTTTTTCGAAGATTTCTCCTGATAGTGATATAGTAGAATTGATAATGTCCCACTTTGTCGACAGATTTAAAAGTGAAAACTTCATTATATTTGATGATAAAAGGATCAAAGCAGGCATTTACAATCAAAAACAATGGTATATTACAAATATTGATAAAAAGCTTTACAATAAATTTAACGATGTAGAAGAAGTGTATGAAGAAATGTGGAAGGAATACTTCAAATCTATAAGTATTGAAGATAGAAAAAACATAAAAGCACAATTTCAATTTGTACCTTCAAGATATAGAAAAAATATCACTGAATTTAACAAATAATAAATTAACTATTTGTCAATAAAACCTTAATAAATTAAGTAAACACCTAGATTAAACTCATCTTAGGTGTTTTATTTTTGCGGATACAAGTTTTTAAAATAAGGACAAACAACATTCAGAAAAGTTATAAGCTATAAAAATTTAAAAAATAAATAAAATAAGGTTGAAAAACTTATTTTATTTTGTTATGCTATATCCTAAAGCGAAACAGGTGGTGTTATTAAATGAGAAAATTTAAAAGAATTTTAGTAGCGAATAGGGGAGAAATTGCTATTCGTGTATTTAGAGCATGTAAAGAAATGGGAATAAGGTCTGTAGCTATATATTCTGAAGAAGACAAGAACTCTCTATTTAGAACAAAGGCTGATGAATCTTACCAAATAGGAAAAAATAAAGGTCCTGTTGATGCTTATTTAGATATTGATGAAATACTAAGTTTAGCTATTTCCAAAGGTGTAGATGCTATTCATCCAGGATATGGGTTTTTATCGGAAAATGTAGAATTTGCAAGGAATTGTGAAGAATCAGGAATTGAATTTATAGGACCTAATCATGAAATGATGGATAAATTAGGAGATAAAATTAAATCAAAAAAAGTTGCAAATCAGGTTGGTGTGCCTACAATCCCAGGAGTAGAAAAAGCTGTTAAAAATAATGATGAAGCAAAAGAATTTGCCAATTACTGCGGTTATCCTGTTATACTTAAAGCTTCTGCCGGTGGCGGAGGAAGAGGTATGAGAATAGTAACAAAAGAAGAGAATCTCATTGATGAGTTTAACAGTGCTAAAAATGAAGCTAAAAAAGCCTTTGGCATAGATGATATTTTCATAGAAAAATATTTGGCAAAACCTAAACATATAGAAGTTCAAATACTAGGGGATAAGTACGGTAATATCGTTCATTTATTTGAAAGAGATTGTTCAATTCAAAGAAGACATCAAAAAATTATCGAATTTACTCCGGCACTATGTATAGATGATAAAAAAAGACAGGAAATTTGCCAGGATGCCCTTGCTATAGCTAAGGCTGTTAATTATAGAAATGCAGGGACAGTAGAGTTTTTAGTTGATTCTCAAGGCAATCACTATTTTATAGAAATGAATCCTAGGATACAGGTGGAACATACTGTAACTGAAGAAGTAACTGGAATAGATTTAGTACAATCTCAAATAATGATAGCAGAAGGATACACATTAGATTCTGAAGAAATAGGCATTAAGTCTCAGGAAGATATTAAACAGCATGGATATGCAATTCAATGCAGAGTAACAACGGAGGATCCTGCAAACAACTTTGCGCCGGACACAGGAACTATAGATGTCTATAGATCAAGCTCTGGCTTAGGCATAAGATTAGATGGCGGTAACGGTTTCACCGGGGCGATTATAAGTCCATATTACGATAGTCTTCTAGTAAAAGTTACATCCTGGGCTAGAACCTTTAAAGATGCCAGAAATAAATCTTCTAGAGCTCTTAAAGAATTTAATGTTAGAGGAGTTAAAACTAATATTGGATTTTTGTTAAATGTACTTAATCACGAAACTTTTGAGAAAGGTATGTGTGATACAAGTTTTATTTCAGATAACCCTGAACTTTTTGATATTAGAGGAGGAAGAGATTCTGAGTTAAGAGTAATTAAATATATTGGAGAAAAGGTAGTTAATGAAACTAGAGGAGTAAAGCCTCAATTTGATGTACCTAGAGTGCCTAAATATGAGAAAAAAATAATCAAACAAGGAACAAAAAACATCTTTGAGAGAGAGGGATCAGAAGGTATAGTCAAATGGATTAAAAATCAGCATAAATTATTATTAACTGATACTACCATGAGAGATGCACATCAATCACTAATGGCTACAAGAATGCGTACTGTTGATATGGTTAAAATTGCTCCAGCTGTTGCAAGATTAGCTCCTGATTTATTCTCTATAGAAATGTGGGGCGGAGCTACCTTTGATGTGGCTTACAGATTTTTAAAAGAATCTCCCTGGGAAAGAATGGAGAAGCTGAGAGAAGAAATACCCAATATACTATTTCAAATGCTCCTAAGAGGATCAAATGGAGTAGGTTATAAAAATTATCCCGACAATGTAATTAGAGAATTTGTTAAAGAATCATCTAAAAGTGGTATAGATGTTTTTAGAATCTTTGACTCCCTTAACTGGATTAAAGGTATGGAAATATCTATAGATGAAGTATTAAATCAAGGTAAAATCGCCGAAGCATGTATGTGTTATACAGGTGACATTTTAGACGAAAGTAGAGATAAATACTCCATTAGATACTACGTAGATATGGCTAAAAACTTGGAAAAAGCCGGAGCGCATATACTAGGTATAAAAGATATGTCTGCCCTTCTTAAACCATTGGCAGCAGATAAGTTGATTAAAGCTTTAAAAAATGAAATAGAATTACCTATACACTTACATACTCACGATACAAGTGGAAATGGAGTAGCAACAATATTAATGGCCGCAAATGCGGGGGTAGATATTGTAGATACAGCATTTAACAGCATGTCTGGGCTTACAAGTCAACCGGCATTAAACTCAGTAGCGGCAGCTCTCGAAAATACAGATAGAGATACAGGATTAGATATGGAGAAAATACAGCAAATTTCAGACTATTGGAGTAGTGTACGTCCTGTTTACAATCAATTTGAATCTGATTTAAAGTCCGGAACAGCTGAGATATACAAGTACGAAATTCCCGGTGGTCAGTATTCAAACCTTAAACCTCATGTGTAGAGTTTTGGGTTAGGACATAAGTTTAAAGAAGTTAAAGAAATGTACAAAAAAGTAAATCTTATGTTAGGAGATATTATAAAGGTAACACCTTCATCTAAAGTTGTAGGAGATATGGCTATCTATATGGTACAAAACAACTA
>JBEPWV010000052.1:0-6352 GCA_041642175.1 Clostridia bacterium | reverse complement strand
ATAAATATAATTTTTAATCCTCACTATGAAATAGATTTTTCATATAATAAGGATGAGGGAAACTATACAAGATATGTAAATGGTAAAAAACAAATTGATGAGTACTACGAAAATGATGTAAAAGCTACTAATATAATAGTATTAATAACAACGAAAAGAGTTTTAGACGATGTAGGAAGATTGGCAATAGATACTGTAGGTGAAGGGGAAGGTGTTTTTATAACAAAAGGACAAATTGTAGATATCACATGGGAAAAAGATAGTTATAATTCAAAAACATTTTTTTACTATGAAGATGGACAGGAGATTGTTTTAAATCCGGGACAAACTTGGATTGAAGTTGCAACTCAAAATACATCTATAAATTATGAAGAGGAGTGATTTAATGTATAAAGAAATAATAGAAAAAGCAATAGAGGCAAGAGAAAAAGCTTATGTGCCATATTCTAATTTTCTTGTTGGAGCAGCAGTAAGAACTAAAGAAGGAAAGTACTTTACCGGATGTAATATAGAATCTGCATCCTTTACCCCTACTATATGTGCCGAAAGAACGGCTATATCAAAGGCTATATCTGAAGGTTACAAGGATATTAAGGCAATAGCTGTGGTAGGAAGTTTTGAAGATTATACTTTCCCTTGCGGAGTTTGTCGACAGTTTATAGTGGAATTTGGTAAAGATATAGAAGTAATTGTGGCAAAAAATACTGAAGAATACAAAGTTTATAAAATCAGTGAGTTACTTCCACATAGCTTTGGACCGGAGGATATTAAAAATGTTTAAATCCGGATTTGTTTCAGTTATTGGAAGGCCTAATGTTGGTAAATCAACTATTATAAACAATATTATTGGAGAAAAGGTTTCGATTATATCTGATAAACCTCAAACCACAAGAAATAAGATACAAGCAGTTTATACAGACGAAGATAGCCAAATTATTTTCATAGACACTCCAGGTATTCATAAACCTAAAAATAAATTAGGAGAATATATGGGAGAAGAAATCGACAGTTCTTTGGAGGGCATGGATTTAGTGATATTTATGACTGATGAAAAGAAATCATTGGGTCCTGGTGATAGATTTATTATTGAAAAAATTAAGGGATTAAAGACACCGGTAATAGGTCTAGTTAACAAAATTGATATACATAAAAATTTTACTTTTGTTGAACTAGAACTCAAGGAAAGTGGAGTTTTTCATAAGGTGTTTCCAATTTCAGCAACACAGGGTATGAATATTAATACTTTATTAGATGAGATCAAAAACATTATGCCGGAAGGACCAAAGTATTATCCTGATGACTACATAACAGATAGACCTGAGAGATTTATAATAGCAGAACTAATAAGAGAAAAGGCTCTTAATTATTTGATGCAGGAAGTTCCTCATGGAGTTGGAGTATATATTGATAAAATCGAGGGGAGCGAGGATGGTAATGTTATAAATGTTAATGCAACAATAATGTGTGAGAAAAAATCACATAAAGGTATGATTATAGGAAAACAAGGATCGATGCTTAAGAAAATTGGAACAGCAGCAAGAAAAGATATAAATAAATTGCTGGGGAGTAAAACTCATTTAGAACTATGGGTGAAAGTAAAAAAAGACTGGCGAGATGATGAGAGAATTCTCAGGGAGCTGGGTTATAGAGATTGGTGATATAATTGATTGTAAAAGACCAGATTATTATACTTAAAGAAGTGGAATATAAGGATTATCATAAGATCATCCATGGATTTAGCAGGAATAATGGGAAAATTAGTTTTTTAGCAAGAAATGCAAGGAAACCAAGAAATAAAAATATTAGCTCATTGAAAATTTTTTCTTATATTGATGTTGTATTATACAAAGGCAAGGGCTTACCTATACTTAATAATTCTGAAATCATTAATAATTTTTATAAAATAAACGACGACTACAACAAGTTTATTTACGCCTGTTATATAGCAGAACTCTTAAATAATATCGCCATTGAAGAACCTAACGAAAAAATATTTGAAATGGTTTTAAAGTTTTTTACTTTAATCGAAAAGTACAAAAATATAAGTAACATTGTTACTGGATTTGAATTAAAATTAATTAGCATTTTAGGATTTAGACCTCAGTTATCTTTCTGTGTTTCATGTCACAGTAAAACATATAAAAGTTTTAGTATTAATCAAGGTGGATTGATTTGTTCCAACTGCCAAAGAGATGATGATTACATAATGAAAGTTAACAATAAGGATATTATGAACTTAAAGGATATACTTAATTCAAGATTTGAAGACATTCAAGAGATGAATATACCTATCCATATAAAGAAATTAATTAGAAATTATTTAATGTATCATATAGATAAATATGATTTTAAAAGTCTTAAACTATTGGAGGTTTTATAATGGATAAAAAAATGGATATCATAGATGAAATTGTAAAAAGAACCGATGCTACCTACGGCGAAGCAAAGGAAGCTTATGAAAAAGCTGATGAAGATTTATTAAATGCTATAATCTATTTAGAAGAAAAAAGCAGTAAAAAATCTTTTAGTGATGATGATGTAATAGAAGAGTTGAAAAAATTAGTTAATGAAGTTAATGCAACTAAGGTAATAGTAACTAAGGGAGAAGAGACAGTTTTAAACCTTCCGGTTACTGCTGGAGCTATAGGGTTAATATTAGCACCTCTTTTAAGTATAGGAGGATTAACAGTTGCTATGTTATCTAAATATGAAATTACAATCATATCCAAAGAAGGTAAAAAATATAACTTAAATAAGAAATTTGAAGAATCTAAAAATAAATATACCAAAGACAAATAAAATTGACTTTTTGAAAAATAAGTGTTAAATTATTAGTACAAAATTGCTTGATTGTAATACTGCGAAGATAAAGAGTAGTAATCTGTTCAACACAATATAGTGAGCTGGGAATTAGTGGAAACCTGGTTTTGAGAATTGATGAAGGCGCTTTTAGCATTTATGATTTAAAGTGGGTGTTATAACACCAAATAGGGTGGAACCGCGGAATTTAACTTTCGTCCCTATACAGGGATGGAAGTTTTTTTAATTTTTTGAAAGGAGATAGAAAATGGCAAAAAACGAAAAAGATAAATTAGATAAATTGGTAGCTTTATCTAAAAGTAGAGGTATTATATTCCCAGGATCAGAAATATACGGAGGATTGGCAAATACTTGGGATTATGGTCCGGTAGGAGTGGAAATTAAAAACAACATTAAAAGATTGTGGTGGAAGAAATTTATTCAAGAGAGCACATTGAATGTTGGATTAGATTCATCTATTTTAATGAATCCAAAAACATGGGAAGCTTCAGGACACTTAGAGGGATTCAATGATCCATTGATGGATTGTAAAAACTGTAAAACAAGATATAGAGCAGACAAACTAATCGAAGACCATATGAGAAATAAAGAAGATGAGACAGTTGTAGATGGTTGGAGTAATGAAAAACTAAAAGGATATATAGAAGAAAACAATATATCCTGTCCAAACTGCGGCAGTAAAGATTTTACAGATATACGTGAATTTAACCTAATGTTCAAAACCTTTCAAGGTGTAACTGAAGATTCTCAATCGGAAATATTTTTGCGTCCGGAAACAGCCCAGGGAATATTTGTGAATTTTAAAAATATCTCAAGAACATCGAGAAAAAAGATCCCCTTTGGTATTGGACAAATAGGAAAATCCTTTAGAAATGAAATAACTCCCGGTAACTTCATCTTTAGAACAAGAGAGTTCGAACAAATGGAATTGGAATTTTTCTGTGAACCTGGAGAAGATTTAAAGTGGTTTGATTACTGGAAAGAATTTTGCATTAACTGGCTTCATGAACTTGATATGAATCCTGAAAACTTAAGATTTAGAGATCACGATGAGGATGAATTATCTCACTATAGTAATGCAACTTCAGATATAGAATACAACTTCCCATTTGGTTGGGGAGAATTATGGGGTATTGCAGATAGAACGGATTTTGACTTGAAACAACACCAAGAATACTCAAATCAAGATATGCATTATACAGACCCATATAACGGCAACAAATACATTCCGTACTGTATAGAACCTGCATTAGGAGTGGATAGATTGATGCTCGCAATGCTTATAGATGCTTACAAAGAAGAAGAGCTTGAAGATGGTAAAGAAAGAGTAGTATTACAGCTGCATCCTTCAGTTGCAGCATTTAAAGCAGCAGTTTTTCCACTAACAAAAAAATTAAATGAACAGGCTGAAGAAGTATTTCACGAATTATCAAAATATTTCAATGTTGATTATGATGATGCAGGAAGTATAGGTAAAAGATACAGAAGACACGACGAAATAGGGACACCTTATTGTATTACATATGATTTTGATTCATTAGATGACAAGTGTGTAACGGTAAGAGATAGAGATACCATGGAACAAAAAAGGGTAAAAATAGAAGATCTAAAATTCTATGTGGAAAAAAGAATAAAATTATAATAACAGGGAAGTGGTTAAAATAGAATTTTCTGAAAGGCAGTTAAAAATAATAAAAATAGTAAAAAAACACGAGCCTATAACAGGAGAAAATATTGCAAGCATTTTAAAACTGACTCGGGGAGCCTTAAGACCGGATTTAGCCATACTAACAATGCTAAATATACTTGATGCTAAACCTAAAATTGGATATTTTTACAACAAGGATTACAATAGTTTAGGTGAAAGAGATATTGGCAAAATAAAAGCAAAGGATTTGAAATCACTTCCCGTTGTAGTAACAAAAAAAACAAGGATTTATGATGCTGCAGTGACTATGTTTGTGGAGAATGTAGGGACTATATTTGTGGTGGAAAATAACTTTCTTAGAGGAGTAATATCCCGAAAAGACTTGTTAAAAGCTTCTTTAGGTGGAGGAAATCCGGCAGATATACCCGTAGGTGTAGTAATGACAAGAATACCTAAGATAATTTACTGTAGAGAAGAGGAAAAACTTCAGGATGTAATTAGAAAAATCGTTGATAATGAAATAGATTGTCTACCGGTGATTGAAGAAAAAGATGATGGCCTAAAGGTTATCGGAAGAATTTCTAAAACAAACATTGTTTCTTTTATTTATGATACATTTATTTGAAGGAGGAAAAAATGCAGAAGTTAAATATTTTAGCGGTGTCAGATTCTATAGGCGAAACGGCAGAGCAAATTTCACGAGCAGTTTTAAGACAGTTTGATACAGATAATCAAAATATTATCCGATTTTCACATACTGATGATAAAGAAAAAATTGATAAAATATTAGAAAAGGCAGAAGAATTAAATGCTCTTATTGTTTTTACTATTGTCATTGATGAGTTAAAAAAATATATGATTGAAAAATCAAAAGAAAAAAACATAATAGCAATTGATGTAATCACTCCGATTATGAATCCTTTAATAGAGCATTTTGGATTAAAACCAAAAGAAACTCCCGGTCTTTTAAGAAAAATGGATGAAAGATATTTTAAAAGGGTTGAAGCAATAGAGTTTGCAGTGAAATATGACGATGGGAAAAGTACCAAGGGAATAAAAGAAGCAGACCTTGTGTTAATAGGCATATCAAGAACGTCAAAAACTCCATTGAGTATGTACTTGGCAAATAAAAATCTTAAGGTTACAAACTTTCCCCTAGTTCCAGAAGTGGAACCACCTGAAGAAATATTTGAAATTAATCGCAAAAAAATTGTAGGATTAACAGCTAATCCTGAGCATTTAAATAAAATAAGAAAAGAAAGACTTAAAGCATTAGGGTTAAGGGATAATTCAACTTATGCAGATTTAAACAGAATAGTTGAAGAACTTGAATACTCTACTAAATTAATGAAAAAAATCGGATGTAAAACTATCGATATATCAGATAAAGCTATTGAGGAAACAGCAGGGATAATTTTAAATTGGTATAAAGAAAATAATTACAAATAGAAGGTGAGAAGTTGAATATAAGAGAAGAATATGAAAAATACGAAAATATGAGACTTTCTAAATATGCTTGTAAATCTGTAGAATCAAAGGGTAGAAAAATCGAAGAAGAAGAATGTAAAATTAGAACTAAATTTCAAAGAGACCGGGATAGAATTATTCACTCTAAAGCTTTTAGAAGATTAAAACATAAAACTCAAGTTTTTTTGGCTCCTGAAGGGGATCATTATAGAACAAGATTAACCCATACATTAGAAGTAAGTCAGATATCCAGAACAATAGCAAGGGCACTAAGATTAAATGAAGATTTAACAGAAGCTATATCTTTAGGTCATGATTTGGGACATACCCCCTTTGGTCATAATGGAGAAAAGATATTAAATGATATTACATCTTTTGGTTTTCAACACAATAAACAAAGTTTAAGAGTTGTAGATT
>JBEPWV010000051.1:896-6353 GCA_041642175.1 Clostridia bacterium | reverse complement strand
CTGTAATGGAAGTTAGTAATCTTAAAATTGGTGGCATATCAGATGATGAATTTGCAATACCTGACGATTATGAAGTTTTCGAATATTAAGGGAAATAAGATTTATACCAAATGTTAATAGACTGCCCTTGTAAAGGCAGTCTATTATTATATGTTGAATTAGTTCATCTATTAAATATATATTACGTTATTCCACTTTTAGTAACTTAGCATTCACAGCAACTATTACGGTACTTAAGGACATCAGTAGAGCTCCAACAGCCGGGGAAATCAAAATACCAAAGCTATATAAAACACCCGCTGCAAGTGGTATCGCTATTATATTATATCCAGAAGCCCAGATTAGATTTTGGACCATTTTTTTATATGTAGCTTTACCGAATTTTATTAGCGAAACAACATCTTCGGGATTACTGTTTACCAAAATAATATCAGCGGTTTCTGCAGCTACATCAGTACCAGAACCTATTGCTATACCAACATCAGCCTGGGCTAATGCAGGAGCATCATTTACTCCATCTCCAGTCATAGCAACAAATTTATTATCTTTTTGAAGCTCTTTAATTTTTTCCTGCTTTTCATCAGGAAGAACCTCAGCAAAATATCCATCTAATCCTAATTCATCAGATACTTCTTTTGCAGTTTTTTCATTATCTCCCGTCAGCATCCAACATTTGATACCTTCTTCTTTCAATCTCTTTATTGCTTCATATGATTCCTCTCTAATCTGATCAGAGAGTCCAATAACTCCAACTATTTTTTCATCTATAATCAAAAACACATCTGTAGAAATTGAATTTTCTGGTATATTTTCAGGTTTATCTATATTATTTTCTTTCAAATATCCTGGACTGACAACTAATACTTTTTTGTTATCTATATTTCCCTCTATTCCTTTCCCTTTAATTGCTTTAAAGTCATCTACATCAAGTAAATCTAACTCTTTCTCTTTTACTTTATTTAAAATGCCTTTAGCTATAGGATGTTCTGAACCTTTTTCCAGTGAAGCAGCATATTTAAGAACTTCATCTTCTGAATAATCTTCATCTGTTGTTTTTATAAAATCTACCCCAAATTCTCCTAATGTAAGAGTTCCAGTTTTATCAAAAACTATAGTATCTATCTTTCTTGAATTTTCAAAAGCAGTTCTATTTCTAATTAAAAGTCCGTTTTTAGCAGATAGTGTTGTTGAGTATGCCACTACTAATGGAGCTGCCAACCCTAAAGCATGGGGACAGGTAATAACCATTACCGTTGCCATTCTTGCAATGGCGAAGGTAAAATCTCTTCCTATAATTAACCAAGTAGCCAAGGTTGCAAATCCTACAGACAGTGCTATTACTGTAAGCCAAAAAGCCGCCTTATCAACAATTGCTTGAGTTTTTGATTTGGAATTCTGTGCCTCTTCTACTAAAGTAATAACCTTTGATAAATAGGAATCATCACCTATGTCTTTGACTTCAACTTCTAAAGAACCTTCTCCATTTATTGATCCTCCTATTAGTTTGTCTCCTTCTTTTTTCTCAACAGGTTTAGATTCACCGGTAAGCATGGATTCGTTAATAGCACTACTTCCCTTTACAATGACTCCATCAGCAGGTAATTTTTCTCCAGGTTTTATTAGTATTTTATCTCCAGAATTTAATTCTTCTACAGAAACATCCTCAACTTCGTCTTCGGATTTAATAAGATGAGCTTCATCTGGAATTAATTCAGCTAATTTGTCTAATGCATTAGAAGCACTAGCTACAGATCTCATCTCTATCCAGTGACCTACAAGCATAATGTCTATAAGTGTTGCTAACTCCCAGAAGAAGTCGCTTCCTTCTAAGCCTAGAACAGTAGCTGCACTATATAAAAATGCAACAGATATTGCCATAGCTATTAATGTCATCATTCCCGGATTTTTTTCTTTCATTTCATCTATGAATCCTGTTAAGAAAGGCCAGCCTCCATAAAAGTATATAAATGTTGATAATCCTAATAGTACATAACTACTTCCTGTAAATTCTATACTAAAGTTAAACCAGTTTTGAATCATAGGTGAAAGTAAAAGTACAGGAATGGTTACTATCATAGAAATAAAGAATCTTTTCTTGAAATCTTTTATCATCATTTCATGGTGATTTCCATCACCATGCTCTTTTTTGTCGTGATTATGATTTTCATCTTCATGCTCTTTTTCATCATGTTCATGATTTTCATCTTCATGTTCATTGTTTCCCACAGTATAACCTCCTCGTTTTTTTCGTTTCATAATGTATTTACCCGGATTTCTTATAAATTATGCTATTGTTTCGCTTTCTTCCTTCGCTTAGAGCAAATTTAAATTATTCATTCTACTGCGATTTCATAATTTGAGAAATACAAGAAACGCTTAAAGCTACTCGTCAAATTCGTTTTGCAAGCAAAACAGTGCCTCGTAAAAGCTTTTTCACTTATTTTGTATTTCTTTTCAAATTACTCTCTATGCAGTCTCATTGAATAATATTTAAATTCACTCATCTATTTTGTAAGTATGCATTTTTAACAGCCTATTCTTAATTGATGTAATTTTAAGATTAAGTTATTAAATCAAGTCTCCTATGAAAGAATATATGCAGTGTTCTAAACACAAAAAAGATATCCACTCGATTGCAAGTGAAGAAGACTTCGAAGTATTTTGATGAAAATATAGAACAAGTGCAAAAGATGTATTATGAGCACTGTTTGAACGAAGTGAGTTTGCGAATTATCTTTAAACGGTTCTTAATATTTTCCAAAATACGTAGCGTCTGATGATTTGCAATCAATTGGATATCTAAATCATGAGTACTAGCATCGAATTAATAACTTATCATGAAAATCAAAAAAAGCTACTCAATGGGTAGCTCCTTTTTTCCGGCAACATTCAACTTTTTATAAATATTTCGAAGATGAGTTTTCAAGGTGTTATCGCTTATAAAAAGCTCTTCTGCTATTTCATGGTTTTTCTTATCTTTTATAAGGAGATTATATATTTGGAGTTCTCTTTCAGTGAGAGTGTTGACTCTTGAAGCGAATTTATTTTCTTCTTTTATTTTGACTACATCACGATCTATTGTTTCAAAAAGTTTTGGAATAACCAGCATTGTTACAAAGACTGTAGTAAAGGATACGGCTATAGTATAGAGACCACCATCTGGTGAACCAGAAAAAATAATTCCTAAAACTCTACCTAAAAATACAGAAGAAAGTAGGGATATAAGGGCAAAGGAAGTAATTCTGTAAGGTCGCCCATATAGGTGGGCAACATGACCTACAACAGTCCATACGAAAAGATCTCCTATTCCCAATCCGGATTGAAGCATTGTTTCATTTACATAAAATCCAGCTTCATTCACTCCCAGGACCATTAGAGCAACGTTAGCCATACCTAATAAAAATATTGCAACATAAAAGGTTGACAAGTGGGACATCTTATCGGAAAAGACAACAAGTAATAAAATTGCCATCATATAGGGAACTCTTTTATAGAATATAATATTTGCATCTATTTCTTGAAATAATGGTTCTATTAACTTACTACTAAGACCATCATTTACATTAATTAAAAATAATATAATGCTTATTAAAAAAATTAGTTTTTTAATATTTTTTGTTGTATCAAAAGCATAGTCGTAAGATTTTTCAAAGGTTAAAAAGTTAGCTGAAAGCAAAGATATTCCCAGTGCTATTAATATTGCATTTAAGGCATATGTCTCAAATCCCATTTTAACTAAAATATTAATACTGTAAAGAACAATGTTTCCTAAAATTATAGTCAATCCCATTACTTTTATTTTATCTTTGTAACTTACGGATATAGCAAAAAAATAACTCCAACCTATGACAAAAAGTACTGATGCAATCCCCATAAAGGTAAAAATAAAATACCAGTATGTAACACCGAAAAACAACAGTAAATTACCAGCAAAACAAACTACTATTGAATATATCACTAATCTTTTTGGAAATTTTTCTCTTGAATTAACAAACCCAAAAAAGACAAGAAAAATTATGGGTACACCTATAAAGGCAAGAGGATAGTATTCTCCACTAAAACTGTACCAGTGAGATAGGTATTCATATATAGGACCGTTGTATGGAAAACTCAACATCCATCCTAAAAAGAATCCATATGATAATATTATAAAGATATAATTTCTATTATAATCATTAAAGATTTTAGATTTTACTAGCATATTTTTATTTTAACACAAAAAAACCGCAATATCACCCCTAATATCACCCTTATTATTATTTAAAACAGTAGTATAATTAAAATAGAAACAAATTTATAAATTTAAAAGATTTAGACAGGCATAAAATTAAAATAGGGTTTAGGGAGAAAAAGAACCTAAGATTTTTATCTTAGGTTCTTTTTTATTAATTTAAACCAAGTTCTTTTAATTTTTTCTCAGTTGGTACTCCAGTTTCAAGATCCCAACCCATGCTTTCATAAAATTCTTCAAGCATTACTTTTGTATCTGCTACATGTCCTTTTCCTAATCCGTCGGGTGCTGCTTCTGTAGTTAATCTTATAGGAAGTTGATCATCCTTAACATCAAATCCTTCTCGATAGTTAAACATTCGCTCTAAATTTATAATTCTTTCTGAAGCCTTTAACATATCTTTTAGTTCAGCATTCTCTCCAGTAGCTGCATTGTAAAGTCCAGTCCAAGTGCTTCCTTTTACTGCAAGAGTTATACTTGCAAACAAACATACACCTAATAGGTTTGTAAGCATTGAAAGTTCCATAAATGGTTTAACCCACTTTTTATCCTTGTCTTCAAAAGGAGATACTTTATCGTTAATACCTAATTCCGGTTCTGTATATCCAAAAGCATCTATTACAGAAGCATAAGGTCTTAAATGATCCGCACCTCTTGCAGAGATAACGTGAGATAGGGTCTCACCCTTACTTGCTCTTACCCCGCAGGATGCTAATTCCATACCCTTTACCGTAAAAGTATATTTTTTTGCATCTTCTCCAAGTTTCTCTGCTGCTTTTGCAGAACCATCAGCAAGTACATCTCCATATCCTTCTCTTCTTGCAATTTTTTCTACTATTTCTACAAGAGCTTCTGCATTTCCAAATTCAAGCTTGATTCCTCCTGTAGTTTCTTCGTTTATCAAACCTTTTTCATACCATTCCATAGCTGTTGCTACTACCTGTCCTGCAGATATTGTATCCATACCCATTCTATTACAAATGTAGTTTGCCATTGCAATTGCATTAAGATCATCAATATAGCACTTAGATCCAAAAGCCCCTAAGGTTTCATATTCCGGTCCTCCTCCTGATTGACCTTTATACTTGCCATCTTTGATTTCTGTATGTCTCCCACATGCTATTGGACATCCAAAGCAAGCCCATGCCTTTACATCTAAGTTTTCATGATATGCTTTGTGTCCCAGTTTGTCCATAGCATCAAATGTAGTATATTGCCAGTTTTTA
>JBEPWV010000051.1:0-886 GCA_041642175.1 Clostridia bacterium | reverse complement strand
GTCCATAAATGAAGGAGTACCAAAAGGTTTTAGTTCTTCTCTTACGAAATCTTCAGCATCAAGTTCTTCTCTTGCTCTTTTAGAAAATTCCTTCATCATATCATCATCAGCATCAATTAATTTTTCGCTGCCGAAGAATGCCATGGCTTTAAGTTTTTTGCTACCCATTACAGCTCCAGCACCACCTCTACCTGCAGCTCTATGCTTGTCAATCATAATAGATGAAAAATTAACCAAATTTTCACCTGCCGGTCCTATTTCAGCTATTCTTATTTTATTATTTCCCAGTTCTTTTCTTATTTTTTCTTCGGTTTCTTCTGTATCAAGTCCCCAGATATTTTCAGCATCTCTAAACTCTACATTGTAATCGTTAATACTTAAGTAAACTGGTTTTTCACTTTTTCCTTCCAATACTACAACATCATATCCTGCTTTTTTTATCATTGGTGCAAGATGTCCACCTACATTTGTCATTCCTATGGTTCCCGTTAATGGGGATTTAAACCCTATGCATAATCTTCCTGAACAAGGTGCTTTAGTTCCTGTTAAAGGACCTACCGTAAATACTAAAAGATTCTCTTCGCTAAGTGGTTCCATACCAGGTTTGAGTTCATCATAAAGAATTTTAGCAGCAAATCCCTCTCCGCCTATGAAGTCTTTATACCACTTTTCTGGAATATCTCCAGTACTAAAGCTTTGATCTTTCAAATTGATTCTTAAAATTTTTCCTTTTTTACTCATGAACTTCACCTCTCAATTTTTTTAATACACAAGCTTGTAATTATTAAAAATTAACCTTAGATCTTTTACCCTCCTTTTTCAAAAAATAAGCAAAGGAGTATATTCAAATAAATGAATATACTCCTTTGCAAACACGGCAGGCAGA
>JBEPWV010000050.1:0-6363 GCA_041642175.1 Clostridia bacterium | reverse complement strand
TCACCTTTTTTTCTTATTTTGTCTTTATAGTTTAAAAGTTCCTTATAACCTTCATCTACTGCATTTTTAATTTCTGCAAAATCAAAACCTTCATTCTTTAATTCAGAATATAATTTTTTAATCATTAATTCTTTATCGTCTAAATTAACAAAGGGTTTAAAAAACTGTATTCCCAAATGGTCAAAATCAAAATTAGAATTTATAGTTTCCGGATATGAAGTTACAACAGGACAGTTGTAATGATTACCGGAATTTTCATCTTCTACAATATTATAAGGAATACAAGGATAAAATATTTTTTTGATATTTTTGTTTAATAAGTCTTGAATGTGACCATGAGCAATTTTTCCTGGATAACATACCGACTCTGAAGGGATAGTGTTTATTCCTATTTCATAAATTTTTTTATTTGAATGTCCAGAAAGAACTACTTTATATCCTAATTCTGTTAAAAAAGTAAACCAGAATGGATAGTCTTCGTATATATTTAAAACTCTAGGTATTCCAATTAAACCTCTTGGTGATTCTTTCAATGATGGAGATTTATAATTAAATACCTCCTTATATTTATAATCGTAAAGATTAGGAACTTCATCATATTCTTTGGTATTAGTATTAACAACATAGGATTCAGAACCTTTTTCGCATCTGTTACCAGATACAAAGTACCTACCATCGCTAAATTTACTAATTGTCATTAGACAGTTGTTTCCGCATTTTCCACATCTTTCCATGTGATTATCAACTGTAAAAGATTCCAGTTGATTACTATCTAAAACAGTGGATTTTCCCTCAATATATCTTTCCTTTGATATTATTGCAGCTCCAAAAGCTCCCATAATTCCTGCGATATCTGGACGCACGGCTCTTTTACCTGTTATCATTTCAAAAGATCTCAATACAGAATCATTATAAAAAGTTCCACCTTGTACTACTACTTTTTCACCTAGATCTTCAAAGGATTTAAGTCTAATCACTTTAAATAAAGCGTTTTTTATTACTGACACTGATATTCCAGCTGCTATATCTGAGACAGTTGCACCTTCTCTTTGAGACTGTTTGACTTTAGAGTTCATAAAAACTGTACATCTAGTACCTAAATCAACAGGGTGTTTTGAAAAGTAGCTTTTTTCTGCAAAAGTTTGAACGTCTAAATTTAAAGATTTTGCAAAGGTTTCTATAAAAGAACCACAACCTGATGAGCAGGCTTCATTCAGCATAACTGAATCGATTACGCCGTTCTTAATTTTCAAACTTTTCATATCCTGTCCACCGATGTCTAATACAAAGTCAACTCCATCAGCAAAATAATCAGCAGCTTTATAATGAGATATTGTTTCAATTTCTCCAATATCTACTTTAAGAGCAGATTTTATTAAGTGTTCACCATAACCTGTTACAGTAGCTTTAGCTATAACTATATCATCATTTAATTTTGAATACATATCTTTTAATGCGGTAGTTGCTGACTTTAATGGATTACCCTTGTTATTACCATAAAATGAATACAAGAGCTTGTTATTTTCATCTATTAGAGCCACTTTAGTGGTAGTAGAACCAGCATCAATTCCTAAATATACATTTCCTTTATATGTATCAATGTTTCTTCTTTCAACTTTTGCCTTTTTGTGTCTTTCTATAAAATCATCGTATTCTTTCTGATTATTAAAAAGAGGTTCTAATTCTTTTTTTCTATGAATAGGTTCATTGTTTTTATTGTTGATTCTATTAATTAATTCTTCATAATTAATAATCTTTGAATCCCTAGAGTTAATAGCTGCTCCTAGAGCAACAAAATATTGAGAATTTTCCGGGAAAATTACTTCATCATTATCTAAATTCAATGTGTCAATAAATCTTTCTCTTAATTCAGATAAAAAAGTAAGAGGTCCACCTAAAAAAGCTACATTTCCTTTTATCTGTCTACCTTGAGCCAAACCGCTTATTGTTTGGTTCACTACAGCTTGAAATACTGAAGCAGCGATATTTTCCTTGCTTGCTCCTTCATTCAATAAGGGTTGAATATCTGTCTTAGCAAATACTCCACATCTTGAAGCTATTGGATAGATAGTTTTGTGATTTTTTGATAATTCATTTAATCCATCAGCATCCGTTTCTAAGAGTATGGCCATTTGGTCGATAAATGCCCCTGTACCCCCTGCACATGACCCATTCATCCTTTGTTCTAATTGACCGGAGACATAGGTGATTTTAGCATCTTCGCCGCCTAGCTCTATAGCAACATCAGTTTCAGGTATTTTTTCTTCTATTGCTGCTGTTCCTGCTGCTACTTCCTGAATAAAAGGAATATCAAAAGCTTTTGATACATCAACAGCTCCAGATCCAGTTACATTTATTTTTATTTTATTATTGCCAACTTTTTTGCTGGAATCTACCAACATTTTAAATACTGTTTCTCTTACATTTGAATAATGCCTCTTATACTCTTTATATATTATGTTATTTTGGCTATTTAAAACTACTATCTTTACAGTAGTTGAGCCAATATCTAATCCTATATTATATATATTGTTCATATTGCACCTCCATAGATTAGAGACTTAAAGTTATTATAACAAAAAAAAACTAAAAATCAATTAATTTATTAATGTGAAAAGATTAATTTTAAGGATTGATTAAGATTTAATAGTCAAGTTTTTGGAATTTTTTATTTTCTCTTTTATAATTCATATAAAACATGAAATACTGTATTTATTATATACCCATTTATTTCAAGTTCATAAATAAATCTCTAAATTAAAAAACTATTGATTATTTAGAATAATTACCCATTACAAGTAAATTCATCTATGATATAATTATTATGTATTAAATCTAAACAATATTTCAATTAATAAATTAGAAAAAAAGGAGTGATTTTATGAAACTTACATATTACGGACATTCAGTTTTTGTAATTGAAAATAAAAATTTTACTGGGATTGTTGATCCTTTTATAAAAGGGAATTCTTCCTGTAGTCAATCTTTAAATGACATACCTAAGCTAACACACATTTTTGTAACTCACGGACATGGAGATCATATAGGAGATACTGTAGAATTAGCCAAAAGAGACGATGCATTAGTTATTTGTAATGCAGAAATCGGAAGATATTTATCAAACCAAGGAGTAAAAGTCCATAGTATGCATATAGGTGGAAGAACTGAGTTGGATTTTGGTAAAATTAAAATGACTCCAGCTCTTCACGGCTCAGGAATACAAATAGGAGACAAAACCTATGATGGTGGAAATCCTGGCGGATTTATTTTTTATTTAGATGACAAGGTAATTTATCATGCTGGAGATACAGGGCTTACAATGGATATGAAGTTATTGGTTGATGAAAATATAGATATTGCCTTAGTTCCAATAGGAGGCAACTATACTATGGATATCGATGATGCGGTTAAAGCAGTTAAATTTATACAACCTAAACTTGTTGTACCGATGCACTATAATACATTTGATGTCATAAAGGTTGATGTTAATGAATTCAAAGAAAAAGTTAAGAATACTGAAGTTAAGATTATTAATTTTGGTGACTCAATAGAAGTGTAATATGAAAAAAATAATTTTAATATTCATCACAATATTAATCTTAAGTACTCTTACAGCTTATGGTAACACAGGAGGGGCAGAAGGTTTAACCACGGTAAGAGGTGAGGTATTAGAAATCATAGCAGATATGGATGCTGAAGATCTTGGGTCAGATATTTCTTCTCCTGTGCAGGGAAGACAGGTTGTAAAAGTTTTGGTTAAAGAAGGTGAGTATGAAGGAAGAGAATTCATTGTTGAAAACAATCTTGGAGGTATGGAGTTTTTTAATATTCGAGTAGAAAAAGGAGATTCAATTCTATTAATGCTTGATGAAACTTCTGAAACCCTCATTGTAAACATCTCAGGCTTTGTAAGAGATAGATATATCTTATTCACAGTTCTACTTTTTGTCGCATTGTTAATTATAGTAGGTAGATTTAAGGGTCTTAAAGCAGTAATTACTTTAACCGTTACCATAATTATTATATGGAAATATTTACTTCCTACCATATTAAATGGCGGTAATCCGATAACAGTTTCGACTATTAGCTCTATTGGGATTACTGTGTTTACTATGGTGGTGATTGCTGGATTTAACAAAAAATCTTATTCGGCAATTTTAGGAACAATTGCAGGAGTTACAATAGCTGCTGTTATAGCTTTTGCTATAGGAAATTTGGCAAAACTAACAGGATTAAGCTCAGAAGAAGCTGTAATGTTGATGTATTTGCCTAATGGGGTACAGTTTGATTTTAAAGGACTGCTCTTTGCTGGGATTATAATAGGTACTCTAGGAGCTGTAATGGACGTTAGTATATCTATAGCGTCATCAATGGATGAAGTTAAAAAAGCTAATGAGAAAATATCTAAGCTAAGTTTAATAAAGTCTGGTATGAACGTTGGAAAGGACATCATGGGAACTATGACAAACACATTGATACTAGCTTATACAGGAGCTTCGATACCGATATTACTTGTTTTTATGGCTTACAATACATCTATGGTTGAAGTAATTAATTTAGATATTATAGCTACAGAAATAATAAGAGCCATAACAGGAAGTATAGGTATAGTTTTGGCTATTCCTTTTACAGCTTTTTTTGCTGGCTTGTTAGAATAAAGGAGAATTATGAAAAAAAAAATCATAGATAGTTTTGATACAACAAATTTATATTTGGTAACTAATAAAATTGAAAATCCAAAAGCTGTAATGATTTTAGTACATGGATTGGCGGAGTACTGCGAAAGATACGATTATGTAGTTGAGGAAATGAATCAAAAAAATATTTCTGTTTATAGATATGATTTAAGAGGTCACGGAAAAAGTGGTGGTCGAAAAGGTTGGATTGACAGTTATGATTCTTATATCAAAGATCTTCATGAAGTAGTAAAATTAGCAAAAGAAGAAAATAAAAACATTCCTCTTTTTATATTTGGTCATAGTATGGGGGGGTTTATAACAGCTGTATATGGTATTAAATTCAAAAATAATTTCAAAGGAATAATACTTTCTGCTGCAGCTTTGGAAAGACCAGAAAGTGCTAAGGGAATTAATGGTGTATTAATAAAAACTTTAAACAAAATATACCCGAGTTATAAAATGAAAAACAATCTAGGAAAATATGTATCCAGAGATAAAGAGGTAGTAGAAAATTA
This sequence comes from Clostridia bacterium, assembly GCA_041642175.1. Classification (GTDB taxonomy): domain Bacteria; phylum Bacillota; class Clostridia; order Tissierellales; family Dethiosulfatibacteraceae; genus UBA8670. The sequence continues at coordinate 1,169 of JBEPWV010000050.1, read as the reverse complement.
CATAACGGATCCTTTGGTATTAAAAAAAATATCCATTAAACTGTACTACGAGTTTTTGATAGAAGGTATAAATTGGATTGAAAATAACTTAAAGAAATTTGATAGCAGCTGTCTTATTTTACATGGAAAAGAAGACAAGATAATTAACTATAAATCTTCCGTTAGATTTAAAGATAAAATCAATAGTGAAAATAAGAAAATAATAATTTACGATAATTTATATCACGAAATATTAAAGGAAATGGAAAAAGATGAAGTAATAAAAGACATTACAAATTGGATTGATGAAAGAATCCAACAAAAAATTACATAATATTAAAAAGTGTGATATAATTTAAACATTAAAAGAAGGAGGAGTAGGATGTACGGTTTATTTTTGGTATTAAATGATGTATATAAGCTTGATATGATACATGAACTCTTTTATGAAGAAGAATTAGGTGCAACAACTATAGATAGTCAGGGTATGGGTAAGGTTTTACTAGATCATCACGTGAATGTTCCTATGTTGGCTAGCATGAGAAAATTAATTGATGGCAGAAAACCATACAATAAGTTGATTATCAGTGTAATTAAAGAAAAAGATAAATTAGATAGAATTGTAAAAAAAATAAACAAAGAATTAGAATGTTTCAGTGAACCGGGAGTGGGATTTATGTTTGTAATACCAGTTTTGGAAATTCACGGTTCTAAACATGAATGCCTATTAGAAGAACATGAAGATGGAGAGGATGAAGTAGAAGAAAAGCCATATGTATAATCGGCAAGTAAATCAAAACCCCATGAATATTTTATTCATGGGGTTTTTTGGTAAAATTATTTATTCTTTAAGAAATCAAATAAAGATTTTCTTTTATTTGATGATTACATTTCTGTTCACATTATCCCAGCTGACTTCTTTACCTAATGATTCAGATATAAATCTTAGAGGGACTAATGTACGACTATTAATAATAATAGGAGGAGTATCTAAAATAAACTCCATATTATTGATATAAGCTCTGTCACTATCAATTTCCATACTAATATTTAATATATCATCATAACCAATGGCCTTTCTTTCTGTTGATATCCAATCTACTTCCATACCAAAGTTTTCATAGATAGCTCTAAAGGGGACCAAAGTTCTACCATTTTGATTTAAAGGTGGTTGGTCGAAGTTTATATTT
>JBEPWV010000049.1:0-6413 GCA_041642175.1 Clostridia bacterium | reverse complement strand
GGAGGAGGAGCTTACTAAAAGGCTTAGATAAACTTATAGAAAGAGAAACAGGAATAACTACAAAAATATCCGAAGATCCTTTAAACTGTGTAGTTAAAGGAACAGGAATAGTATGCGAGAATTTAGGTAGGTATAAAAACCTTCAGTAAGTGGTGGTTATGTGGAAAACAAAAAACTAATAAAAAGATTAGTAGTAGTCATAATTTGTCTTGTACTAATTGTTGCTATAGGCTATACATCTGTTTACAATGTTGGAACAAATACAGGTGAAAATATAATAGGTACTGTTACTTCGCCAATCCAAAAAGTTTTTTATAATATTGGAAGGGTTTTTTCGAATTCATACGAATCTATATTAGAAATATATAAGGTAAGAGAAGAAAATATACAGTTAAAAGAACGTGTATATGAACTAACAAATGAAAACAGAGTGCTCCAAGATATAGTAGAAAACCAAGAATATTTAAAAAATGAGTATAAAATGAGACAGATGATGGATTATGATTATGTAAAAGCTCAGATTATTAGCAGAGACCCTAATAACTGGTTTCAGAAATTCACAATAGATAAGGGAACTAACGAAGGTATCAAAATTGATGATATAATTGTTCATGCCGCAGAACTTGAAGAGGATTTGGTTGTTATAGGACTTGTAGGTAAGGTTATAGATGTTGGAAATAACTGGTCAAAGATTATTACTATAGCAGATATAAACAGTAGCATAAGTTTTAGAAATATTAAAAATAATTCAAGCGGTATACTAAAAGGACAAATTGATAATACAATTAAAGGATATACTTTTTCTAAAGATGATGAAATAAAAGTTGGAGATGCTTTAGTTACTTCTGGCTTAGGAGAAATATATACTCAAAATCTCTATATTGGAGAAGTAACAAGCTTAGAAAGAGATGATGGACTTACTATAAATGTCCAGGTTGAACCGGTAGTAAACTTTCAAGAACTACATAATGTATATGTGTTGAAGATTGAAAGGTGATATTATGAAAAAAATATTTCCTTTTATAATTTTATTTTTAAGTTTTATTATACAGTCGACGCTTTTTCAATTTGTTTCAATTATGGATATAATACCAAACATATCCCTACTTTTTTTAGTAATATTTTCAATACAACTGGGTGAATATTATGGAGGATTTTTAGGACTTTTTCTAGGCATACTAACGGATGTATTGTACCTAGGTTTTTTCGGTATCAACACATTAATTTATTTTATCATAGGTTATTTATTAGGGACATTTAAAGAAAATGTATATAGAGAGGATTATTTAACATATTATTCAGCTGTAGCTATCATGTCAGTAGTATATAATTTTATTTTTTATTTGATTATATTTTTCTTAAGAATAAATACAGATAGTTTATTAGAAATAATAAGGCCTATAATATTAGAAACAATACTAAATTTAATTTTATTATATCCAGTTTTAAAACTAGAGTTTTATTTAATTGATAAAGTAGGTATTAAAGTAAAATACTACTGATAGTGAGAGGTGATTCAAATTAATATTTTTAATTTTCGAAACAGATATGTATTATTTTTTTATATAGTAATTATTTTGCTTTCATTACTTACATTTAGGTTGTCTACACTAACTCTGATTCAGGGAGATGAATATAGATTAGAATCTGATATTAAAAGGATAAGAGACCTACCAATAAAAGCTCCAAGAGGAAATATATACGACAGAAATGGAGTATTATTAGCAGAAAACATACCAAGTTTCACTATTCAGATACTGAAAGATGAATTAAACTATTCAGAATTCAAAAATACAGCACATATACTCACTAGAATATTAGATGAAAATGGTGAATTATTAATAGATAATTTTCCTATTGAGATGAACACCTTTAGATTTATTGAAAGTGAAGATTTATACTTATATCCAGAAGAAAAAATAATTGATATAATTAGAGAAAATGATCTAGTAGAAGAGATTTATAATTCAGCAAAAACATATATAGGCGACATAGATATGGAGAAAAGATTATTCCTGATATTATATAAAGAAAGCCTTGATATTCCTGTATCCTATAAAGAGGGACTAATAACCTACGACCAAAGACATACTGAGTGGTTAGAGGAAAATAATTTAGATGAAACCTTAACAGAAAAAGAGCTTTTAATAAAATTATTTAGCCGAGATGGTAAATACCTGAGAAGATTATTAGGGAACTCCGAAGGTAGAAGATTTGTATTTAGATTTCTTGATTCAAGAAATTATATTGAAAATATAGAAATGAATAATTTTTCCTTTGTTTATGATGAAGAATACAACCAGCTTAAAAACAAGTTGGTAAAGGAAGTTCCAAATGTGATTACTATGGATTCTGAAGCAAAAGATGACTTTATAGCATTAGTAAGGAAATACTCAGAAAGAGATCTATTTAGCAGTATATATATAGAAGAAGATAAAAATGTTTTGCCTGGGGTATTGTTATATGAAGAAGTAAAAAAACTCTACCCAGATTTACCTATTGATTATGTAGAGGATGAAAATACTTTATACTTTAATTATCTAGACGAAGAAGAAAAGATTAAGTTTTTAACTCAAAATAATTTGCCGGATGAAACTACAGCCTTTGATGTAGTTGTTGAAATTGCTAAAAATGAAGATATAGATTATGGGGTAATAACAGAAGATGATGTAAAATATTATGCACAAAATGAGTTGTTAAAATACATAAATCCAGAAATCTCAGTATCTAGCTGGGAATATACAGCCATACTTAAAAAAAATAATTGGGTAGAAGCTAATTTAGATCCAAATAGTGTTAATAGTACACCAAAGGAAATATTTCATTCATTGAAAGAAAGGGTTGGCTTGGATAAAAGCATAAGTAACTATGAAGCGAGATATATATTTGTGTTGAGAGAAAGGTATCTTGATCAAGGTTATAGAGCATATTATCCTATTGATATATGTTATGATGCTTCTAAAAAAACAGTAGCATTGATTTCTGAAAATTCCAATAAACTAAATGGAGTAGATGTAATAACTGAATCGGTTAGATATTATCCTTTTAAAGAATCAGCAGCACATATAATGGGATATATGGGTAAAATTTCTCAAGACTATGAAATTGAAAAATATATAGAAGAAAATAACTATAGTAGGGATGATTTAATAGGAAAAACTGGAGTAGAAGAAAAGTTTGAAGATTTATTAAGCGGGAAAAAAGGGTCGCAAACTTTAGAAGTTGATGCCTACGGAAACAGAACAATGGTAACTGATGTTGAAGAACCATTACCAGGAGGAAATCTACATCTAACATTGGATATAGAATTACAACAAAAAGCAGAAGAAATATTTAAATACGGTCTGGAAGAAATCCAAAAAGGAGGAACCTTTGAAAGTAAATGGGGAAACTTTGATTTCGAAGACAGTTACAGTCAGGCTAATACAGGAGCTTTAGTGGTAGTAGATGTAGAAACTGGAGAAATACTATCAATGGTAAATTATCCATCCTATGACCCTAATCTTTTTTCAACAGGAATTACTACAGAGAACTGGGAAGGGCTTATGAATGAGTCTGAAAATCCTCTAGCCCCTAAACCTTTATATAATATATCAATGCTTACAGAGATACAGCCGGGATCAACTTTTAAAATGGTTACATCACTAGCTGCTCTCCAAAAGGGAATATCTCCATATGAAGAAATATATGGAGCTGGATACATGGAAATAGGAAATCAACAATTCGGATGCTGGATATGGAATATGTACAAAGGTCAGCACGGATATGAAAATATGTATGAAGCCCTGAGAGATTCATGCAACTATTATTTCTATACACTAGTATTAGGAGAAAATCCTGTTACTAACCAAAGGGTATCTCAAAGAGTTGCATTAGAAGATATACTTACCATGGCTAAGGAATTAGGTTTAGGAGAAAAAACAGGTATAGAAATCGACTTGCCTAACGAAGCTTCAGGAGGTTTACCTAACCCCGATACAAAAGCTGCAAATGCAAGATATTATTTAGAAATATATTTAGAAGGAAATATAGAGAAATTTTATAAGGATGATATTACTTTTAATAGTGATGAAAAAGAACAATTAATAAATAAAATTCTTTCCTGGACTAGAAACGAAGAACCACTTACAAGAAATGAGGTTTATGAAGGCTTAGAACTACTAGGAATAAATCCTGATAAGACAAATAACTACGGTATTCCAATAACTGATATAATAAAATATACTTATCTAAACTCAGCTATTTGGAATTACGGTGATACTATGAATATTAGCATAGGACAGGGAGATAATTCATATACACCATTACAAATGGCTAGATATACTGCTACTATTGCAAATGGAGGATACAGAAAAAATCTTAGCATTATAAAAAAAGGTACAGATTATACCGAAAGGGAAATTTTATATCAACCGATTAGGGAAGAAGAAAGAATTAACATCGACGATTATGGATACATAGACGATATAACAAAAGGTATGATGTTAGTAGCAGAAGATAGTAGAATATATAGAGATTTTCCAATTGAAGTGGCAGCAAAAACAGGTACAGCAGAAAAAGATGGTATTAATCCGGAGACCGGTACAGGATTTAATGATTTCGGTTGGTACGTAGCCTTTGCACCAGCTGAAAATCCTAAAATTGCAGTAGCATCTGTTATTTTCCAAGGTGGCTCAGGGAGATATCCATCACCAATAGTAAGAGAGATAATTGGAGAATATTTTGAGCTTGAGCCAGAAAAGGAGGAATAATTATGAGTAAATTCATTATGTTAACATCATGTGAAGAAAAACAGGGTAAAACAGTTTTTTCCCTAATATCAGCTAAAGAACTTTCCAAGGACAAAAAAGTGTTGTTAGTTGATCTTTCAAATAGTGAAAAGGACAGTTCATATTATTTAAATGTAAAAGATATGGTAATATATGATGTGGTTGATTTAATCAAAGATACCTGCAGTTTAGAGCAGGCAGTTATTAATATAGAGAAGGAAGATTTTAAATTTGATTTTTTACCCGCACCCCGTATGAAGGATAAGTATAAGCAACTTGACTTGGGACATCTAAAAAAGATATTTATGGAAAGTAATGGAATCTATGATTATATAGTTATAGATGGAACTACGGTAGCTGACGACATTAAAACTGCATCCTATGAAATAATAGATTTGGTTGTAATGCTTACATACAATAAAATAGAAAACATTAAATGTATTTTTTCTTCTCTAAACATTATAAATAGCGATGTTAAGGATATAAAGTTAGTGATCAATAAAACCATCGAAAAAGAAGAAAAAAGAGGAAATCTTCTGACTACTAATGAGATAGAAGAAATATTAAAAGTTAGAGTAGATGGGAAGATAGAGTTCATGCCAAAGTTAAATTCTTTAGGAGAAAATTTTTTATTAGAAAACAACTACAGTGAAGTGACTAAAATCATCCAACAAATTATTTAAGAAAGTTTTAAGATTAAAGATATATAATTATAAAATAATGGAGCAGTTATGAAAATTTTATTAGTAGAAGATGAAAAAAAATTAATAGGAGCATTAAAGTATTTGTTTGAAAAAAACAATATAAATTTAGATATTGCAGAAGATGGGGAAGAAGGACTTATTTTTGCCAAGAAAGATATATATGATGTAATAATTCTGGATATAATGCTTCCTAAAATTAGCGGTCTTGAAATATTAAAAAACATTAGAAAGCATAAAAACAATACCCCGGTACTTATGCTTACGGCTAAAGATACAATAGAAGACAAGGTTAAAGGTTTAGATTTAGGTGCTGATGATTATCTTATAAAACCTTTTGCTATCGAAGAACTTCTTGCCAGAGTTAGATCCTTAACTCGAAGAAAAGAAAAAGTTTTTATAGGAGATACTATTGAGTATCAAGATATTTTTTATGATAGAAAAAACTTCATATTAAAAACCAAAAATAAAACCTTTGATTTAACAAAAAAAGAAGGAGAATTAATGGAGATGCTAATAAAAAGGCCTGGACAAGTTTTTACTAGAGAACAAATCATAGATAGATTATGGGGATTGGAAACTGACGTATCAGAAAATAACATTGAAATCTATATTCATCATCTTAGAAAAAAGTTGAAATTTAGCAGAGTTGAAATTAAAACAGTGAGAGGTATAGGTTATTCATTAGGAGAAAAATAGTATGTTTAAAAAATTAAGATTGAGAATTACACTTTCTACTCTTTTAATACTTCTGATACTTTTTTTTGCATTATCAACTGGAATTTATCAATTTGCAAAATATGAATTTAATAAATCTATAGATATTATGTTAAAAGAAAATGCATATAAAGTTATTTTCTCTGGAGATTTTGACACTGACTATTATTATAAACCACCATTTAACAATAGATTTTATTTAGATGTAAATTTTGATGATAGAGTT
>JBEPWV010000048.1:0-6578 GCA_041642175.1 Clostridia bacterium | reverse complement strand
AACTACTTCTCCTATTGCTCCAACAGGATTCATTATACCAGTTGAAGTTTCATTGTGGGTAACTGTCACTAAATCATACTTGCCTGTGGACAAAGCTTCATCAACCATTTCAGGTGTAGTATGCTTACCCCACTCAACCTCAAATAAATCAGCAGGAACTCCATTGCCTACTGCCATATCGTACCATCTCTTACCAAAAGCTCCTACAGAAAAAACTGCTGCTCTTTTTTTTGTGCATGATCTTATAGCTGCTTCCATAAATCCACTTCCGGAAGAAGTTGATAGTAGTATTTGTTTATCTGTATAAAGAAGTTTCATCATTTTCTCACTTATACTTCTTTGTAAAGTGGATGCATCCTTACTTCTATGACCAATCATAGGGGTAGACATTTTTTCTAAAACATCTGATCTTACTTCAGTTGGTCCTGGAATAAATAATTTTTTGTGCATTTGTAATCCTCCTTTTATTTATTAAACTTAAAACAATTCATCTACTGTTGAAATAATTTCTTCACCTATTCTTGCCTGAGCTTCTTTTGTAGAGCCTCCAATATGAGGAGTTAAAGCAACTTTAGGATGTGTATATAACTTTTCGTTTTGAGTTGGTTCTTCTTCGAATACGTCTATTGCTGCTGCGGCAACCTTTCCAGAATCTAAAGCTTCAAGTAAAGCTCCTTCATCTACAACACCACCTCTGGCACAGTTTACTACGAAAACTCCATCTTTCATTTTATCAAATTCTTCTTTTCCTAATACAGCACCTTTTTCTTTATTGAAAGGTACATGTAGAGAAATATAGTCGGATTCTTTAAGTAAATCGTCCATTTCCTTATACTGATAGTCATCATAGCCTTTCTTAGAACCACTTCTATTTGTATAAGATACCTTCATGCCTAAAGCTTTTCCCAACTCAGCTGTTTCTTTAGCTATTCTACCAAATCCTATGAGACCTAAATTTTTATCAAGTAATTCACTACCTTTGTACTGCTTTTTATTCCACTGACCCTCTCTCATAGTTACATTTGCTATGTAGGTGTATCTTGCTAAACTAAGCATCTGACCTATTGCAAGTTCAGCCACAGCTCTGCTACTGGAATTTGGGGTATTTCTTACTTCGATACCTTTGCTCTTTGCATAATCCACATCAATGTTATCCAGTCCAACACCAGCTCTAATGATTAGCTTTAATTTTCCGCTTTTTGCTGCCTCGTCAATTATCTCTTCTCTAATCTTAGTAGCGGATCTTACTATTACAATGTCTACTTCTTTAATCTTTTCTTTAAGTTCATCAACTTCGTAGTGATGTTCAATAAGCTCATGACCTCTTTCTTTTAAAGCTTTCGCTGCATTTTGATCCATGCTATCGTTCGCTAAAATAGTTGCCATAGTATCGTCTCCTTTATATAATTTATTTTATAAACTAAATTTACTGTTATTTGATTATTAGGTTCAATTATAAGTATATTATTAGATATATAAACTGTCAATTATAAAGTATTAGCAAATACTATCCATTATTAATATAAAATTGACTAAAGTGAAAATTTATAGTATTATTCTTATCAGAAAACAAGGTGATTAGATGTATGAATATGAATTAATTGAAAAGGAATTAAATACTAAATATATAGGTAGGGTTTTTCTCCAATTTGAAAATATTGAATCAACTACATCAAAATGTAGAAACATATCTCAAACATGTCCTGGAGGAATGCTTGTTCTGTCGGAAGATGATATGGAAGGAAATACTTACCTAAATAAGGACTTGAAAAACTTTAGAAATAAAGTTTTAATGAGTCTTATTTTAAAGTTGGATAGAATCAACTTTAATAAAGAATATGCAGAAACCTTAACCAACTGCGTTGGAGCAGCTTCTTTATTATCAGTTGGAGAAGAATACTTTGAAGACTTAGCTTACTATTGGGAAAAGGTGATAAAAGGAAAAAATTTTTTAGCAGAAATTGACAGCCATAAATCCTTGAAATCAAATGACAAAAGTATAATACTAAGCTTTAAGATACATTACAATTCCGACTTAAATAGAGAGGTTTTAATAGGCAAGCTTTTAAATAATATAGAAAAGAATATCAACTTGACATTCCTAAAAAATCAGAATGAGATTGTTGTTGATATATGTAGTAGCTTTTTAAAATCTAAAGATACCTATATTCAGGTAAACAAGAAAAACAGAAAAACTGTAAAAAAAATAGAAAATATACAATTAAATTCACAAGGTAATTTAGCAGGGAAATATAAATCTGAGGATATTAATATTAATTGGAAAGATTATGAAGTAGAATGGTGTGATTAAAATGAAAATAGGAAATATTCAACTGGAAAACAACATACTTATTGCCCCTATGGCGGGGATTACCGATACAGCTTTTAGAACTATATGCAAGGAAATGGGAGCTGGTCTTTTGTTTACTGAAATGATTAGTGCAAAAGGACTTTACTATAAAGATAGAAAAACAAATGAACTTCTAAAAATTGAAACAAAAAATAAACCTGTTGGAATACAGCTCTTTGGTTCTGAACCGGAAATATTTCAGGAAGTTATAAAAAAATACATTAACAATGATGAAAGAATAGAGTTGGTAGATTTAAATGTAGGATGCCCGGCACCTAAAATTGTAAAAAATGGTGATGGAAGTGCTCTTATGAAGAATCCGGACTTAATAGGAGAAATAATATATAAAATCAAACAGGTTTCGAAAAAACCTGTTACTGCAAAGATTAGAGCTGGATGGGATGAAGACAACCTTAATGCAGTAGAAGTAGCAAAAATAATAGAAGAAGCAGGAGCTGATGCCTTAACAGTACACGGGAGACACAGGCAGCAGTTTTACAGCGGGAAAGCCGATAGGAGTATAATAAAGGAAGTGAAAGACAATATTAATATTCCGGTAATAGGCAATGGTGATATATTTACTGTAGAGGATGCAAAATCAATGCAAAAAGAAACCCGTTGCGACGGGATAATGTTGGCAAGAGGAATTTTAGGAAATCCATGGTTAATAAAATCTCTTGCTAATATATATAATAATGAAGAAATAAGTATATCAAACAAAGAAAAACTTAATATGATTCTCAAACATTTTCATTTGATAGAAAAATACAAGGGCAAAAGATCAGCCCTATTAGAAATGAGAAAACATACGGGATGGTATATAAAAGGCATGGAAAATGCAGCTAAAATAAGAGATAAGATAAACCGGGTAAAGGATAAGAGTGAATTTGTAAGAATTCTAGAAGAACTAATACTGTAGGTCAGGTCAAAATCTTGACAAGTACAGGTCTATACAATATAATTATTCAAATAATGAAAACATTAATAATGTTCAAAGGAGAGAATTAAAAAATGGAAAATAATGAAACTTTACTTACCCAAGAAGGGTTAGAAGAATTAAAAAATGAAATAGAAGATTTAAAAGTAAACAAAAGAAAAGAAATAGCTGGAAAGATAAAAGAAGCATTAGCTTTTGGAGATATAAGTGAAAACTCTGAATATGACGAAGCTAAAAATGAGCAGGCTGAAGTAGAAAGAAGAATTGCTAAACTTGAAAACATGATAAAAAATGCAAGAATAATCCAGGACACTAATGATAAGACAGGCATAATAAACGTTGGAAGTCGTGTGAAGGTGGAAGATTTAGAATTCAACGAGGAAATGGAATATAAAATAGTAGGTTCAGCTGAAGCTGATCCATTTAAAGGTAAAATTTCAAATGTATCACCATTAGGAAAAAATCTTATAGGAAAAAAACCGGGAGAGACTGTAGCAGTACCTACACCTGATGGTGGAACCGTAGAATATAAAATACTAAATATAAATTAAGTAATTAAGGGAGTGTAATTAATGTCTGATCTTGAGAATCTAAATGAACTGAGAAAAATAAGAAGAGAAAAATTAAAAAAATTAATAGGTGATGGAAGAAATCCTTATAAAATAGAAAAATACGACGTGACAGATAATTCTAAGGAAATCCATGATAAATTTGAAGAATATGAAGGTAAAAGCGTATCATGTGCAGGTCGAATTATGTCAAAAAGAGGCCAGGGGAAAGTAGGTTTTTATGACATTCAAGATAGCACGGGAACAATTCAAATATTTGCCAAACAAAATCTTTTAGGAGATGAAGAATACGAATATCTAAAGACTTACGATATAGGAGATATAATCGGGGTCAAAGGGGAAGTATTTAAAACTAAAAGAGGAGAAGTCTCTATAAGAGCAAAAGAGATAACTTTACTTACTAAATCCCTACAACTATTACCTGAAAAATACCATGGACTTAAAGATCCAGACTTAAGATACAGACAAAGATATACTGACCTTATAGTTAACCCTGAGGTTAAGGAAACTTTTATTAAAAGAAATAAAATTATAAGAGCTGTAAGAGAGTACTTAGACGAAAGAGGGTATTTAGAAGTTGAAACACCGATTCTTAATACTATAGCCGGTGGTGCATCTGCAAACCCATTTGTTACTCACCATAATACTTTGGACATAAATATGTATATGAGAATTGCCAACGAATTATTTCTTAAAAGATTAATCGTAGGAGGATTTGATGCTGTTTATGAAATGGGTAAGATGTTTAGAAATGAAGGAATGTCTATAAAGCACAACCCTGAGTACACAGCTATGGAACTATATAAAGCCTATGCAGATTACAATGATATGATGGAACTTACCGAAGGTCTTATAGCATATATGGCAGAAAAAGCTCTGGGAACAACAAAGATAACTTATCAAGGAACGGATATTGATTTAACTCCTCCTTGGAAAAGAGTTTCTATGCATGAATTAGTAGAAGAAGAAACGGGAGTAGATTTTTATTCTCTTGAAAGTATTGAAGAAGCCAGAAAAATTGCAAAGGATAAACTTAATCTTGAAGTGAAAGACTCAATGAAAATAGGACATATAGTAAATTTAGCTTTTGAAGAATTCTGCGAAAAAGATTTAATACAACCTACTTTTGTTCTTCATCATCCAGTAGAGGTATCTCCTTTAGCAAAGAGAAATCCGGATGATCCAAGAATCACAAACAGATTTGAAGCCTTTATAAATACATGGGAAGTAGCAAATGCTTTTTCTGAGTTAAATGACCCAATAGATCAAAGAGAAAGATTTGATGAACAGTTAAAGCAGCGAGAAGCAGGAGACAATGAAGCTCATATGATGGATACGGACTTTGTTAATGCTTTAGAAGTAGGATTACCTCCAACAGGAGGACTGGGAGTAGGAATAGATAGGGTTATAATGTTGATCACAGATTCTCCATCAATAAGAGACGTTATATTATTTCCAACAATGAAACCAATAGAAGAGTAAAAACATTAGGAGTTTACATTGAAAGACATATATATTACTAATTTCAAGAAAAAAGACTGGGAAGAGATCAGAGAGATATATAAAGAAGGAATTGAAACTGGATATTCAACTCTTGAAACAGAAGTACCAACCTGGGAAGATTGGGAAAAAAATCTAATCAAGGAATGCAGACTAATAGCAAGAAACCAAGAGGAGATTTTTGGATGGGCAGCTATCACTAGATTTTCTAACAGAGAAGTCTATTCCGGAGTAGGAGATGTCAGTATATATATAAAGGAAAATGCCAGAGGAGAAGGAATAGGAAAGAAACTTCTTAATTCATTAGTAGAAGAAAGTGAAAAGCATGGATACTGGACATTGCAATCTAAAATATTCCCAAATAATATATCCAGTATTAACCTACATCTAAAATGTGGTTTTAGAAAAGTAGGTATAAGAGAAGCATTTGGTAAAAGAAACGAAGAACCTCAGGATATATTGTTAATGGAAAGAAGAAGTAAATTAGTTAGATAATAATATGTATAAAAGAATTGATTATTTTTATTAAAATAGTCGATTCTTTATTTTTATAATTATAACGAACGATAATCGATATTACTGTGATTAAATTAAGATTATAACGAATGAAAAACAACAATAAAAATATAAAGAAAGTAAATCTAAGTAAACGCACCCTGGTGATTTGTATACAATGTTCAAGCGTTGAAATTTCAATAAAAACGAAGGCAAAAAAATTCAGGAAAAGTATTGACAGCATATGGTTTATATGATAATCTTATAAAGCAACTTAAGAAGAGACGTAAAAAAATAAAAACTTTTATAAAAAGTTCTTGACACCCAAGGTAAAGACGTGGTAGACTATAAAAGTTGTCGCTAAGAAAAGCGGCAAAGCACATAGACAATAGAATAACACAGAGTCAACGTAATTCTAGAGAGAATTAAAAAAGCCGAGAGGCTATAAATCTAACAGTAATTAACGAAGAGTTAATGAATGAGAAAAAGCATCGAAAGATGCAAGGATATAAACGAGAGTTTGATCCTGGCTCAGGATTAACGCTGGCGGCGTGCCTAACACATGCAAGTCGAGCGAGAAGTTGGAAGTGAAGATTTCGGTTGGAACGGAAAATGGAAAGCGGCAGACGGGTGAGTAACGCGTGAATAATCAACCCTGCACAAAGGGATAGCCTCGGGAAACCGGGATTAATACCGTATGAAGTATATTAATCGAATGATAGATATA
>JBEPWV010000047.1:0-6608 GCA_041642175.1 Clostridia bacterium | reverse complement strand
TATAAAATGGCTGAGAATTGTATTGATGAAATTCTTGAAATCAAAGAATCTACTATTAAAAAAGCTGTAGGGAATTTATTAGTCGAAGAAAAAATAGTTTCTGAACCTTCCGGAGCCATAGGTACAGCAGCTTTACTTGATTATCCTGAAAAATTTGAAGGTAGAAATATTGCTGTGGTAATCAGCGGTGGAAATCTCGATAAATGGCTCATGCAGGAAATTTTAGAAGAATATTAAAACTAAAAAATCTCTCCGTATTTAAATCCGGAGAGATTTTTATTATATGTTAATATTGGCTTATAGACTTTCTATTGTTTCTAAGAATTTTTCTATAGGCTGATTACCTACTATGTCGTGATCTTCATTTATTATTATCTTCGGTACTCCACTTACATTGTATTTATCAGATAATTCAGAAAATGTTTGTGCTTCAATCATCTGAGCTTTTATGTTTGAATTTTCCAATGCAAGCTTATGAGCTTTTGCTACTGCTCCAGGACAATGTGGACAACCAAGAGTTACAAATACCTTAATATCTACTGGTGTTTGTATCTTTGCAATTCTTTCTTTAAGAGCTGCCGGTACATCTTCTCCAGCTCCTGATACTTCTATTATACCTGTAATTAATGAATTTATCTCGTGTCCTGCTGGGATTCCATAAAATTTGATTCCATTATCTTTTCCTTCACTATCTAATAATACAATACTTGGAGTCATTTCAACGTTAAGCTCCTCAGCTTTTGCGCTGTCTTTTTCCATATCATATTCTTCTAATTTTATTTTTTCTCCAACTTCTTCAATCTCTTTCATAAAGTCTAAAGTATCCTTGCAAGTTTCACATCCATCTTCCTTAGTAAATACTGCAATAGTTACCTCTTTTTTCATTTTACCAAATACTTCTACTAAATTTGTTCTAATTTCATCATTAAGTAATGCCATTTTTTGTATCCTCCTATTATTTTAATTTGTTTATATATGCATTTGCACTTAGGGCTGCTTTTGCACCTTCACCGCTTGAAATTGATATTTGCTTATAAGGTACTGTGGTTACATCTCCCGCTGCAAATAATCCTGGTACATTTGTGTTGTTTGAACAATCTACTATTATCTCACCGTTAGGCAAGGTTTTAACTAAATCCTTAAAAGGTTCACTGTTTGGCACCGAACCAATTTCAACAAATATTCCATCTGCTTTTATGTCAAATTCCTTATCTTCTATTTTATTGTACACTTTTATTCCTTTTACAAGCTTCTCTCCGTATATTTCTTTTATCTGTGTACCTAAGTAAATTTCTACATTATCTAATGTCCCTAATTTATCTACTAAAGCCTGTTCAGCTCTCAGTGCGCTTCTCTGTACTAGGTAAACTTTATTTGCAATTTTAGCTATATCTATAGTTGCTTCTACAGCAGAATTTCCTCCCCCTGCTACAACTACATCTCTACCTTGAAACAATGGCCCATCGCATATTGCACAGTAAGCAACACCTTTTCCAGAGAATTCTACTTCCCCCGGTACATTTAATTTCCTTGGTTTGCTTCCTGTAGCTATTATTAGAGTTTTAGTCTTTAACTCTGTTCCATCAGACATAGATAGGTAAAATCTATTATCTCTTTTTTCTACTTTTTCAACTCTGCTGTTCTTTTTGATTGGAATATCGTACTTTTCTACATGCTCTCTAAAAGCACCTACTAAATCTTCTCCCGGTATAGATTCATAACCTAAGTAATTTTCAACTGAGGATGTATCCAATACCTGGCCACCGTATTTATCGGCTATTAATCCTGCATTTAATCCATTACGGGTTGCATAAAGAGCACTGTTTAGCCCTGCAGGACCTGCTCCTATTATAAGTACATCATACATTACATTTTTTTCTATTTTTTTTGTATCACTTTTCAAACTACTTGAATCAAAGTTCAATTCAAATCCCATATTAACACCTCTATTTTTAATTTCGTGACGCTACTTGAACATAGCTTTAAATTTAAATGCCACATCGTGGCACTATTTACTTAATATTTTACAAATTGATGATTCACTGAGACCTCCAAAGATTCCTCCTATTTCTTTAAGACTTAATGTGGAATTTTTTCTAAAATGCTTTATCATTTTATTTCTTTCTTCCTTGTTTATAATTAAATCTTTAAAAGTATATCCTTTTTTATTAAGTATAGTATCTAATTTTATCTCAGCTTCTTCTTTTGTCTTGATACACTCTCTAATATTGTCACATAAAATAATATCCTTATCACATAAAATTTCTTCTTCAGATATTTCCTCATTCAAATAATTTTTATAAGTTTCTATAGCGTCCATATCCTTGTAGTTAAAAACTCTAAGTACATCTTCTATATCCAGCAAATTTATTTTTCTATCTTCTCCTGTATATTCACAACAGCTGTTCCATTTGCTTTCTTTAGCTAAACAATGTATCTTTTTGGTAGTATTAAGTAGATCATAGTAATTCTTCACAATCTTGCTTTTATACCTATCTTTGAAAAGCTTACCTGATGTTTTTTTATATATTGAGTATGATATATTAATACTTTTCATGATATTTGATATGTCACTACCATTGTCAAATATTACTAATTCATAGGATTTGTTATCATTAATGCAGTATGCATATAACTTGAAGTCAAATTTACTCTTTGCCTTTTTTAAAATCTCTATGAATTTCTCTCTTTCTATATCATTGTCAAATAAGTTAACATCCGGTGAACCTATTTGTTTAATGTAGTAGGTACCAAAGCTACTTTTTTCTCTAGCTTCTCTACTCATATTCATCACCTTTTCTATTAACTATTAGTAACTATACATCAATCTTTCAGAAAAGTCAAGTACCGTCCCCCGATTATTTTATGACATTTCTGTAATTTAATTGAATTTTTTCGTAGAAGGTTATAGTCTTATGTTATAATCATACCCTAAGGAGGTATATATCTATGGATAATACAAATAATAAAATTTTTTATTTTTATTTTCTATGGCATGGTTTATTTTTGTCCTTAACTATGTCCATGATAGATTTCAATACTGTTTTCCCTTCCCTTGTTGATAGTTTAACTGAATATAAAATTATATTTGGTATGCTTTATTCAATAATGTTAGGTGCTCCTTTACTATTTAATGCTGTTTTCAGTCATTACATGAAAAAATATAAATACAAAAAAAAGTTTTTGATAATAGGTATTTATCTTAGAGCTTTATCTTTTTTAGGTATGGCTTTGTTTGTATATTTCTTCGCATTGGATAGTCCAAATACTGTTGTTATCAGTTTTTTCTTTTTAATACTAATGTTTTCTATAAGTGGAGGATTCGCCGGATTATCTTATTCTGAATTAATAGGAAAGCTTTTCTCTAGTAAGGAAAGAGGGACTCTTTATTCATCTAAACAACTAGTAGGTAGTGTAGCCGCCTTTGCTGGTGGTATGGTAGTAAATAGAATTTTTTCATTAGATAGTTTTGAGTATCCAGTAAATTATGTAATTTTACTTTCTATTGGCTTTGTGGGTCTTATAATTGCATCCTTAGGATTTTGGTTGATAAAAGAACCTCCTTCTATTGTAATAAAAAAAGATAAAGATACTCTTCTTAATTACCTAAAAGAGATACCTGATTTATTAAAAAACGATTTAAATTATTCAAATTTTATTTTGGTAGAAAATATGGCCAGCTTTAGTTTAATGATTTTACCTTTCTATATGGTCTTTGCTAGAGATAAATTTAACATAGACCAAAGTTATATAGGAAGATATCTTTTGTTTCAAATAACTGGTACTGTTTTTTCTAACTTTATATGGGGATATCTTTCCCGGAGATTTGGCGCTAAATCTGTAATTAAAGTATGTGTATTAAGCGGTGGTCTGATTCCAATCCTTGCTCTTATACTTTCTAAGGTAGGTCCTGATGCTTACAGTTTTGTGTTTCTACTGTTAGGCTTTGTCATAAGTGGAAGACGAATAGGTTTTGACTCTTACTTATTAGACATAGCTCCAGAAGATAAAAGAACTGTATATCTAGGAGTAAGAGGAACGTTAAATATTTTAGTTGTAATCCTCCCTATTATGGGTAGTATCTTTATAGAAAGTTTAGGTTATACTTTTACCTTTTTATTGGTGAGTATGGTTATGTTTTTAGGATTTTACCTGTTTACCTTTAGGTCTAAACATATTAATTAATTTGCACAAATTTTTCCTTGTGATAAAATATTGTATTATTAAATAAAAGAAGGAGATTTTATGACTAAGGTATATTTCAAAAGAACTTCAACTAGAGACTACAAGACACTTGGAAGTTATGCTCAAGAACTTCTAGATATAATAGTTAACGAAGAAAATTATGAATTTAATAAAAAAATGCCTATAAAAGTCCATTTTGGAGAAAAAGGCAATACCACCTTTACACCTGCTTATACATATAATCAAATAATAGATTATATTAAATCAAAAGATTCAGAGCCCTTTTATATAGAAACCAACGTTCTGTACAGAGGAGCAAGAACCACAAAAGATAGCCATATTAAACTTGCTAGAGAACATAAATTTACACAATTACCAATAATTATAGCTGATGGAGATATCGGCGATGAATATACGGAAATAGAAATAAATAAGGATTACTATAAAAGCTGTAAAATCGGAAAAAAATATTCAGAATACGATAAATTTATTGTTTTAAGCCATTTCAAAGGTCATGAAGTAGCTGGATTTGGAGGAGCCTTAAAGCAGCTGGCTATGGGTTTCGCCTCTCGTGGTGGAAAACTGGCTCAACATTCAGAAATAACCCCGGTAGTCAAAACTTCAAAATGTATAGGTTGTGGGATCTGTATAGATAACTGCGATGTTAATGCACTATCTATAAAAGATGGAGTAGCCTTTCTAAAAAGAAAAAAATGCATCGGCTGTGCAGGATGCATGGCGGTATGCCCTGAAGGAGCAATAATTAACAGTTGGAAAACTAATAATTTCAGAGAAAAATTAGCTGAATATGCTTATGCTGCTTCCTTAAATAAAGACAATATATATATCTCTTTTATTATTAATATAACTAAAAAATGTGATTGTATAGGGGATGAAATGGAAGTTATTGCAGATAATGTAGGAGTGGTAGCTTCTACTGACCCCCTTGCTTTAGATGCGGCATCACTAGACTTGCTTCAAAAATCTTCTGGCAAAAAACTTTTTTCAGTAGGAAGAGAAACTCTCCAGCACGGAGAAAAAATTGGTATCGGAAGTCTTGATTATAATCTAATTGAAGTATAAAAGAAACTTTCTATTCATAATAAAAAATGGGGCTAATGATCTTATTAATATCATTAGCCCCATTTTTATTTATCCTAATTCTCTATCAACTTTTTTCATTACTGCCATAATACTTATATGTTGAGGACACTTAGGTTCGCATAATCCACATTCAATACAATTGGATGCTTTTTTATCATCTTCAATAAACTTAGCATAGGATTCTTTATGTCCTTCTATATCGTCGAACATATATGCTTCATTAATCATCTCTATATTTGCTGGTATATCTACTCCGTTAGGACAAGGCATACAGTATTTACAATCCGTACAGTTTGCCACTATTCTATCGTTGTATATTTTTTCTGCCTTAGAAAGAGTTTCTAAGTCCTCAGGCTTTAATGAATTTGGAGTGGTTTTTTCTGCCGTTTGAATATTCTCGTCTATATGATCCTTTTGATTCATTCCGCTTAGTACTACGTGTACTTTAGGATTGTTCCAAACAAATTTGAATCCCCACTGTGCTGGTGTCCAGTTTCTTTCTGAATTTTCAAATATACTGCTTATATCATCAGGAACTTTTTTAGTAAGTTTTCCACCTCTTAAAGGTTCCATAACTACTATCCCTAAACCTTTATCTGCGGCATAATTAAGACCTTCTTCTCCTGCTTGATATTCTTTATCTAAATAATTATACTGTATTTGACAAAAATCCCAGTTGTAACTGTCTGTTATTTCTTTAAATAAAGGTAGTTCGTCGTGGAAGGAAAATCCTATATATTTTGCCCTTCCATCTTTTTTTACCTGATCTAAAAAATCGAATAAATTATGTTTATTCAAATTTTCCCATCTTTCTTTGTTAAAAGCATGAACTAAATAAAAGTCTATGTAATCTGTTTGTAGTTTTTCTAGTTGTTCCTGCATATATGTATCGAAATCTTCTCTTTTCTCTATAAGCCATGAAGGAAGTTTAGTTGCTAGTTTTACTTTTTCTCTATATCCATCTTGTAAAGCTTTCCCGACTAATGGCTCGCTCATTTTTCCATGATAAGGATATGCTGTGTCTATATAATTTACTCCTTCGTCTATGGAATATCTAATCTGTTCTATAGCTAAATCTTCTTTGATATCTTTTGGATCATTGTTGTTAGTTTGAAATCTCATACATCCAAAACCTAAAACCGAAACTTCTTCTCCAGTTTTACCGAATTTTCTATACTGCATAATAACCTCCATTTTTTTATTTATTATTTATATTATATATTATTTAAATGAACTAGTAAAATTCTAAATTCTACCTTTCAAAAAATCCTGCCTAACTTTTCCTTCGAACTTTTCAATACTGTATCTTAACATAGTTC
>JBEPWV010000046.1:0-6749 GCA_041642175.1 Clostridia bacterium | reverse complement strand
ACTCCAGCCGTAGGTTGCGGATGTACACTTTTTTTCTTTGTTATACATCTCGCCAACCCTGACATGGGTAGTCTCTAGCGTTTCATCTTCGCCCTTTGGGCTTGATTCACCGGTGACTACTCCAGCCGTAGGTTGCGGATGTACACTTCTTTTTTTATATACATCTCGCCAACCCTGACATGGGTAGTCTCTAGCGTTTCATCTTCGCCCTTTGGGCTTGATTCACCGGTGACTACTCCAGCTCTATCGTTGCCGGAGGTTTGCTTGTTATGTCGTACATTACTCGATTAACATCATCTACTTCGTTTACAATCCTGTTGGATATTTTTTCCAGAACTTCATGGGGAATTCTAGCCCAGTCCGAGGTCATTCCATCTGTACTTGTTACAGCCCTTAGCACAACAGTGTGAGTGTAAGTTCTTTCATCACCCATTACTCCAACACTTCTAATATTTGGAAGTGCTGCAAAATACTGCCATATCTGGTTATTAAGACCTGCTTTTTTTATTTCATCTCTAAATATAAAATCTGCTTCTCTTACTATATGAAGCTTTTCTTCAGTAATATCGCCCAGTACTCTTATACCTAGTCCTGGCCCGGGGAAAGGCTGTCTTTCTACTATTTCTTTAGGTATTCCAAGTTCTCTACCTACTTTTCTTACCTCGTCTTTAAATAGTTGATCTAAAGGTTCTATTAATTCAAAATCAACATCTTTCGGTAAGCCACCTACATTGTGATGACTCTTAATAACTGCCGCTGTATCTGTACCACTTTCTATAACATCTGGATATATTGTTCCCTGAATCAAATAATCTATATGACCGAATTCTTTTTTTAGTTTTCTCTTTTCTTCTTCAAAAACCCTTATAAATTCTTCTCCTATTATTTTTCTTTTTCTTTCAGGATCTGCTACTCCTTTTAGTTTACCTAAAAATCTTTCTTGGGCATTCACTCTAATAAGATTCATATCGAATTTTTCTTTGAAAACTTTTTCTACCTGGTCTCCCTCATTTTTTCTTAAAAGACCGTGGTCTACAAATACACATATAAGATTTTTACCTATTGCTTCATGTACTAACACTGCAGCAACGGAAGAATCTACTCCTCCAGATAGTGCACAAAGGGCTTTTTTGTTTCCAATTTTTTCTTTTAATTCTGCTATGGTTTCTTTAGCAAAACTTCCCATAGTCCAGTCCTTTTCAACTTTACATATTTCGAATAAAAAGTTTTCAATTATTTCCCTACCAAAATCCGTATGTTGTACTTCAGGATGAAACTGAACTGCATATATTTTCTTATGATCATTTTTTATAGCTGCTGCGGGACATGTATCTGATTTTGCAGTAATTTTAAATCCCACTGGAGGCTCTTCTATATAATCCGTATGACTCATCCAGCATAACATTTCTTCATCTATATTTTTAAACAATCCATCTTTATCTAGTATATCAAGCTTAACTCTACCGTACTCTCTTTTATCAGCTCTGCTAACTCTTCCTTTATAGGTTTGAGCTATAAACTGACCTCCGTAGCATATACCTAATATAGGTATATCTAATTCAAAAATCTTTTCATCTGCCTTTGGTGAATTTTCTCCGTACACACTGGCCGGTCCACCTGATAATATTATTCCTTCAGGATCCTTTTCATTGATTCTATCTATGCTTACATTATATGGTAGGATTTCACAGTACACATTAGCTTCTCTAACTCTTCTAGCAATCAACTGACTGTACTGAGCTCCAAAATCTAAAATTAATATCATTTTGTTCTCCTTGTATGACTATTGTCCGGTTACACTATAGTTTGAAGATTCTTTTGTTATCTGTATATCGTGAGGATGGCTTTCTTTTAAACCTGCTCCTGTTATCTTTATGAACTGAGCATAGTTAACTAAGCTTTTTAAATTTTTAGCCCCACAGTAACCCATTCCTGCTCTAAGTCCTCCAACCATCTGATATACAACTTCTGATAAAGGTCCTTTATAGGGAACTCTGCCTTCAACTCCTTCAGGTACAAACTTCTTAGCATCCTCTTGGAAATATCTGTCCTTACTTCCCTGATTCATTGCTCCTTCTGATCCCATTCCTCTATACACTTTATATCTTCTACCCTGATATAGAACTGTTTCTCCAGGACTTTCTTCTGTTCCTGCAAATAGAGAACCAATCATAACAACACTTGCTCCAGCTGCTATAGCCTTTGGAACATCTCCAGAAAACTTAATACCTCCATCTGCAATAATAGGTATGTCGTATTTATCTGCTTCCTCTGCACAGTTGTAGATAGCGCTTAGTTGAGGTACTCCCACCCCTGCTATAACTCTAGTCGTACAAATAGATCCAGGACCGATACCTACTTTTACAGCATCTGCTCCTGCTTCAGCTAAAAATCTTACTCCTTCAGGTGTAGCAACATTTCCTGCTATAATTTGAGATTCAGGATATTTTTCTTTTATATTTTTAACTGCATCAAATACACCTTGAGAATGACCGTGAGCTGTATCTACAACTATTACATCAGACTTTACCTTCATTAGTGCATCTACTCTCTCCATTATATCCTTAGTTATTCCAACAGCAGCTCCAACTAAAAGTCTTGATTTAGGATCTTTAGCAGCATCTGGATATTTAATTGACTTTTCAATATCTTTGATAGTTATCAACCCAGCTAAAGTATCATCTTCATAAACTAGTGGAAGTTTCTCTATTTTATGTTTTTTCATTATTGAAAGAGCATCTTCCATACTTATATCTTCCCTTGCTGTAATCAAACTTTCTTTTGTCATAGCATCATTTATATTTTTCTTTAAATCTGTTTCAAATCTAACATCTCTGTTAGTTATAATTCCAATTAGCTTTCTATCTTCATCCACTATAGGTACTCCGGAAATTCTGTATCTGCTCATAAGTTCCAGTGCATCTTCTACTAAATGGTCTGGTGATAAAAAAAATGGATCCGTTATAACTCCGTGTTCAGATCTTTTTACCTTATCTACCTCCATAGCCTGTTCTTCAATTGACATGTTTTTGTGGATTATCCCAATTCCACCTTCTCTAGCCATAGCAATGGCTAGTCTTGCCTCAGTTACCGTATCCATACTTGCACTCATAAGGGGGGTATTCAATTTAATTTTTTTAGTCAAATTCGTTGTTATGTCCACATCTTTAGGTAATACATCGGATTTTGCAGGAAGTAAAAGCACATCATCAAATGTTAAACCTTCTCCAATAAACTTCTCCATATAAAAAATTCTCCTTTCATTTATACTAACCTCGTAAATACTATATTATTAATCTAATTTTATATAAATTATCAAAAAATAACAAGTATGTCAACTGTCATAAAAATCAATAGTGAATATAGATATTGATATTTTAATAGAAACTGATATAATTATACTAATAAATTAGGAAAGGATGATTTGGATGGAAAGAAAAGTCATAGTTGATAGTTGTGTTGATATTAATAATGAGATAAAGGATTACTTTGATACAGTCCCTTTATCTATTCTAATAGATGACGAAGAAATCATCGATGATGATTTGAATCAAGGGTTTCTAATAAAAAAACTTGCTGATGCCAAGGATAGTATAAAAACAGCATGTCCTTCTCCGGAAAAATATTTGGAAAGAATGAAAGATTACAAGGAAAGTTTTGTTGTAACTTTATCTTCAAAATTAAGTGGCTCATATAATAGTGCTGTACTAGCATCTAATATCCTTTTAGAAAAAAGCACCGACAAATTCACCCATGTTTTTGATACTAAAAGTGCAAGTTCTGGAGAAACATTAGTAGCACTTAAAATTAAAGAATTACTTGATAATAATTTAGACCGAGAAGAAATAATTAAAAAAACTAATGATTACATTGAAAAAATGCAAACACTATTTGTTCTTGAATCTTATGAAGTTCTAAAAAAGACCGGAAGACTAAGTAACATTAAGGCAGGGCTTCTAAATATACTTAATATAGCACCAATAATGGGTTCTACCGATGAAGGTTCCATTCAAGTTGTAAAAAAGGTTAGAGGCAAGAAAAAAGCTCTTAAAAAACTGGTGGATATTATAGGAGACTACAACGTTGATTATCAAAATACAGTTTTAGGCATATCCCACTGTAATGCAGAAGAAAAAGCAGCTATGTTAAAAAAAGATATAGAGAAGAAATACAATTTTAAAGAAATAAAAATTTTCGAAACAAGAGGCATTAGCACGGTATATGCCAGTGATGGTGGTATAGTACTTTCCTTTTAAAAGTGTATAAAAAAAAGTTCTCAATTGAGAACTTTTTTTAATTCTTATATTATTTTTGAACAGGTGCGTCAACAGGACAAACACTTGCACATGCTCCACAATCTATACAAGCATCTTCATCAATCACATAGATATCCTCACCTGCGCTAATAGCGTCAACAGGACACTCTGGTTCGCAAGCTCCACAGCTTATACACGAATCATTAATTACGTATGCCATCTAGTACACCTCCTTGTATAGTATTTCACAATAAATATTCTAACATTTTTTATTATATTAATAAAGAACTTTTTATACAACTTTTATCTCATCAGCTTCAAATATCTTAACTTCATCAAGATTGTCTTTTTCGGACTTGAATTTTACCTTTACTCTGCACATAAGTGTATTTACTCCTATAACAACACCTATACCGTCTTTTGTTTTTACATTATTTCCTACATTAGGAAGAACTTCATTGTTTTTTTCGTAAGTATCATTTTCATAATTTAAGCAGCACATCAATCTTCCGCAAATTCCGGAAATTTTTGCAGGATTCAAAGATAAATTTTGCTCTTTTGCATTTTTAATTGAAACCGGTTTAAAATCCCCTAACCATGTAGAACAACATAGTGTTCTTCCACAGGGTCCAAGACCGCCTATCATCTTAGCTTCATCCCTTACACCTATCTGTCTTAACTCTATTCTTGTCCTGAATATACTCGCTAAATCTTTAACTAATTCTCTAAAATCTATTCGGCCATCAGCTGTAAAGTAAAAAATAATCTTATTGTTGTCAAAGGTGTATTCTACATCTACAAGTTTCATGTCTAACTCATGTTTTTCTATTTTTTCTAGACAAATTCCGAAAGCTTCATTTTCTTTTCTTTTATTTTCTCTATTTTTATCAACATCGTCTTCGGTTGCTATTCTTAAAACTTTTTTCAGTGGTTGGTATACTTCATCATCTGATACTAATTTAGGTCCTACTACCACCTGTCCAAATTCTATTCCTCTTGCTGTTTCAACGATTACATTATCTTCTTCTTTTATAAGTTTGCCATCGGGATCAAAATAGTATATTTTCCCTGCATCCTTAAATCTTACTCCTACTACTTTTATCATCTATTATTAAACCTCCTGTATTTTCAAAAGCATGTTATCAATTATTAGATTGAAATTCACATTTTTATTGAAATCATCATATGTTTTTTGTATTATATCATAAATTTCTGCCAATCTAATTGAATTTTTTCCTTTACTTTGTTTTTCTAAAACTTCTATCTTGTCTTTATTTATTATCATATCACTTATATTTTCTTTTACAAACAGAATATCTCTAAACCAAATCATAAAAATATCTAAAATCTCATCTATATTATCTTTTCCGCTGTTAAAGTACTTTTCATAATCAAATACTGCACTCTTGCCAGTTTCTAATATTTTGTCTACTATATCTACTATTTCATCTCTGTATTCTAAGGTTTTGTCTTCACCATCTAAAATTTTTAAAGCTTTGTACACGTTTCCTTTTGAATATGCTGCTAGTAGCTTTGATTTTTCCTCATCAATATTATATTCTTCGACTAGTATTTTTTCGACTTCTTTACGTCCTAACATTTCAAAATTAATTATTTGACATCTGGAAACTATAGTATCCAAAAGCAAGTCCTTATTAATTGTAATCATTATAATTATGGTATCTTCCGGCGGTTCTTCTAGTGTTTTTAAAAAAGTATTTGCCGCCTGAACAGTCATTTTATGACTATCGTCAATTATATAAATTTTTTTCTTTGATTCGTAGGGTTTCATATATATGCTGTTTTGTAATCCATCAATATCTTTTCTTTTTATACTGTTTTCATCCAATTTAAGAATATGTATATCCGGATGACTATTTGCATTTGCCTTTATACATGAAGAACATTTTTCACAAGGATTTTCTTTGGAGTTTTGACACAGTATTAGTTGTGCAAATATCTTTGCCATCTCCAACTTCCCAATATTTCTTGGTCCTTCAAATATATACCCATGTGTTAGATTATCTTTTTTAATCGACTTAGTCAAATAATCCTTAACTCTATCCTGTCCTACGATACCATTAAACTGCATAAAAATCTCCTACTATAATTTTATAAAATCATCAACCTCAACTATAAATACTGTAGCTCCTCCTATTTTAACATTAATAGTTCTAGAAACAAATCCGCTAGAGCTGGTATAGGCGTTCGGAACTGCTGCTGTTGTAACCTTTTCTCTAGTCTTACATACATCTTTAATTATATCTAAAACATCATCAACTTTTTCTTTCTCGACACCTATTAAAAGCGTGGTGTTTCCCTAACTTAAAAATCCACCTGTAGAGGCTAATTTGGTAAGCATATAGTTGTTTTGTCTTAGTTTTTTTACTAGTTTACTAGAATCTTCATCCTGTATCACAGCAATTATTAATTTCATAATTCACTACCTCTCTAAAATATTATTTATCAATATCTTTACATCATTGTATATCT
>JBEPWV010000045.1:0-6771 GCA_041642175.1 Clostridia bacterium | reverse complement strand
TTTTTTATTTAATTCCATACCCTTATTCTCAGTATTTATTCCAAGGCAGTATATTTTCTTAGAATATTTAATACCGTAATTAACTGTATGAAGGGTGCCGCTGTTGAGGGTGCTTTGAATTATAAAGATTACTTCTGATAATGCCGCTTGGAGTCTATCTCTTTGTATATAATCATACTTCTCAGGCCTTTCAAAAGTTGGTTTCTCACTTATTAAGCATCCATTCTTTTCTAATATTTTTTTACTTAAATCAAAATTTTTATAAGGATAGACGTTTTTAATTCCTGAAGGTAAAACAGCCAAAGTTTTACCAGTATAATTAGAGTTTCTTGTTGATATAGCTCCCTTATGCCCTGCTGTATCACAGCCTAAAGCCAAGCCACTGATAACGTTTACGCCTAGTCTTGTGCATTCTTTTGAAAACTTATATCCTTTGTTGTAATTCTCCTTACTAACCTTTCTACTGCCTATAACAGCTAAGTTATACCTATCAGTCATTATTTCATGATTTCCTTTAGAATAAAATATGACCGGTTTATCATAATTGATTTTTTGGAATCTTTCAGGATAATCGTCATCTAAAAAACTAAAAATTTGTATATCATTTATATAGCAATCTTCAAGTATTTTTTCACTCTTTAACATTGCAAGTTCTATTTCCTTTTTTGTATAATCCTTGTAGAACTTTTCTTTCAATAATACTATATAATCTTTGAGTTCTAAATCTATTAGTCTTCTATTTTTAATTAAATCATATATTTTTAATATAGTTTTACTTCCAACTTCATTTAATTGGAGCAAAGTAATTAAATCTATCTTATCAATCATTACATCACCTTTGTATATTATATAATCTATTAATACATTTATAAAGACTAGATTTAATTAAATAATGACCTTTCCTTATTAAATTGAAAGGTCATTTTATATATTGTGAATGGAATTTGATTTTTTTAAGCACTTTGTATTTCTTCCTTTTTCCTTTTGGGAATTAAAGTTATAAGCACATACAATCCTACCAGTGGTAAAACTCTCAATAAATTAAATCCTTCATTCTGGAATGCAAAATTTATATATCCACCTACAATTACTGTAGAGGTTAGCATTATAGCTGTTGCTTTAAGCATGTCTTTAGGACCTAATTCTCTCAACAAAATAACAAATGTAGCTATACACGGAAAGTAAATAACTAATAAAATACTCATTGTAAGCATCTGCTTAGCTGTAAGACCAAGTGGTAGTAATACTCCCATAGCTAGATCTTTTCTTAAAAATCCCATAATCAATGCTTCTATTGCTGCTTCAGGAACACCAAAAATATCTTTAAGTAAAGGTCCCGTTACTTTAGTTAAGACATCAAAAATACCTAATGTATAAAATATATTTATTATAAAAACACCTAAAAGAACCATTGGTAAGGCTTCTTTTAAAAATCCTAAGATTCTCATCCATAATTTCTTAAATACTGTTATAATATTTGGCAATCTAAAAGTTGGTAATTCTAACAGTAAATCAGTGCTAAATCCTGGAACTAATTTATTCATTAATGTTCCAATAAAAATCCATAAAACTACCAGTACTGCAAATAGATATAGTAAAAATTTACCGCCAAAAGATCCTAGCAAACCTATGACCATTGCCATTTGTGATATACAGGGTATTGTTGTAGCCATTAATGTGCTGGCTATAAATTTTTCTCTTTTACTTTCTAAATTCCTAATTGCAAGAGCAGCCGGTACATTACAACCAAATGCAAGTATTAATGGAATAATAGAAAATCCGTGTAAACCCACCTTATGCATAATATTGTCTACCAATACTGAAATTCTCGGTAGATATCCTATATCTTCTAATAGCCCTAGGACAAAATAAAAAGATATTATGTAAGGTAATACTGCTGCTAAAGGTATATAAATTCCTGTAGTTAAAAGTCCGAAAGATTGTTCGAAGTCAATACTTTCTTCTATAAGTTCCCCTACTATTAAGTTATGTATAAATCCATCTCCACCAAGTATAGTGCTAAGTTGAGCAATAACAGGTCTGTAAATAATTTCAAAAAAAGGTTCAGCAATATACCCTATAAATCCCTCTCCTACAAATCTAATTATTATAAAAGATATGAATAAAACTACTAAGGCTATTGGTATGCCGGTAAGGGGTCTAAGGGTTAAATCTTCCATTAAATCTGAAAAAGAATGTTCTTTATAATTTATTTTTTGAGCATCTTTTATTATACTGCCTATTTCAGCCCATCTGTATTCATTGTTTCCGTAGCTATGTTCTACTACTTCATCATAGTCAAATTTATTTATTATTTCTTTTAGACCTATGCCTTTAGTTGCCGAAGTTGGTATTACCGGTACATTGAAATGTTTTTGTAATTTATCTATATCTATATCAATGCCTTTATGTTCAGTTTCATCCCAAAAGTTAAGAGATATTATCATAGGTATCTTTTTTTCTAATAACTGTAGTGTAAGATTAAGATTTCTTTCAAGGTTTGTAGAATCAACTACATTTATAATCAAATCTCCTTCATCAAGCATTTCTACAGCCACTTCTTCAGCTTTATTTGTAGGTTCCAAAGTGTATGTCCCAGGAACATCTATTATTTCAACAACTTCGTCTTTCCATTTCATATGACCTTTTGTGAATTCAACAGTAGTTCCTGCATAATTTGAAGATACTACACTAGTTCCTGTTAGTTTGGAAAAAACTACACTTTTCCCTACATTTGGATTCCCTAATAATAGTATCTTTTTCATTTTACAACCTCTACGATTATTTTCTCAGCCATTTTCCTTCCTATTGCTACTTTTGTACTACCAGCCATGACTGTAATCGGTCCTCCCATAAAGGAGTTGTTATTTACAGTTATTTGATTTCCTATTCTTATACCGAGATTTTCTAGTTTAGTTTTCATATTTTGTCCGCCGTTAAATTCCACTACTTTACATTTTTTATCAGTACCCATTTCGGTTAATTTTAATTTTGTCATTTTAATTCCTCTCTAGAAATAATATATTATCAAATGATATTTATTTTCATTTACAAGTATATTAAATCAAAGAGCTAATGTCAATATTTAGGTAAATGCAGTATCTAAATTAATAAAATTTATTCTTCATCATCAAATATCAGCTGATCTTCACTGTTGAAAAAAGTTCTATATCCTAACTGAACAAATAAAATGACCGTTAATGATACACTTCCCAAAATTCCCATCATAATAGCAATCTGGTATTCTATAGCTGTCACAGGAGATGTGCCTGAAAGAATCTGTCCCGTCATCATCCCTGGCAAAAATACTATTCCCATACCTACCATTGAATTTATTGTAGGCAGAATCGCTGAATCAAAGGCATCATCTACAATTTCTTTTGCAGCTTTCTTTGGAGTGGCTCCAAGCATAAGAGATGACTCTACCATATGCTTTTTGGATTTCATTCCATCTACTAATCTATCTACACCTAAAGATATCCCCGTCATTGAATTACCT
This sequence comes from Clostridia bacterium, assembly GCA_041642175.1. Taxonomy (GTDB): domain Bacteria; phylum Bacillota; class Clostridia; order Tissierellales; family Dethiosulfatibacteraceae; genus UBA8670. Next base: position 3,272 of record JBEPWV010000045.1, on the reverse strand, counting down.
ATCAACATCCCGGCTATTGGTATAAAATATCTCGGATTATACCATGGAGATATATTTATTACTACAAACAAGAAAAATGTCAAACTAACTAATGTTCCTGCAGCCATTGATCCTGCAATAATGGTTTTCATTTTTTTTGATAATTCTCCTTTAGTCCTTTTATAAATATTATGTATAGCAAAGATCTCCATGATTAATATAACTAGTACCGTTATCCATGGATTCATATTTTCAAATATATAAACTAATACATATCCTGTAAAAATCAACTGTAAAGTCATTCTAATTGTAGAAATAATTATTTCTTTTTCTCTTGAGATTCCCCTCACTTTAACTATTATTAACACTATTAAGGAAAATATGTAGGCAGCAGCTACTTGTATAATGCTAAGCTCAATTATACTATTCATTGTTTACACCTCCTTGAGATGCAACTTTTCCTTTTCTTACTTCTATAATATTATCAGCAAATTCTTGGGCTATCCTTTTAGTATGAGTTACCATTATTAAAGTTTTATTGGCCTTTCTGACATGTTCTACCATTTTTTCAATTACCAGATGTTCTGTTTCTTCGTCTAATGCAGATGATGGCTCATCTAATAAATAAACATTTGGATCTAGAAGTATAATTCTACCTAAAGCCAACCTCTGCTGTTCTCCTCCAGAGAGTTTTTCAGCATCTTCTTCTAAGTTTTTATTTAAGCTTACCTCTTTTAATATTTCTTTTAAAGTATCATCATCCATCATATCTTCTTTTTCACTAAATTTTAATCCTATTAAAAGATTCTCCTTTACTGTCCCTTCGTAAATAGCTGGTGATTGAGGAAGCATTACTACCTCTCTTCTTAATTCAACAGAGTCAACTTCTTTCATGTTTTTATCCTTGTATTTTATTTTTCCACTATCAGGACTTATTAATTTATTAAATAATTTAAGGAGCGTAGTTTTACCGCTACCGCTCTCTCCTACTATACAGGTTACTTTATTTTTTTCTATGTGAAGACTTTCAATATCTAAAATATTCTTGTATTTTACATTTTCGAAATTGAACATTTTTACCTCCCTTAATTACTTTCTTTATTAATAATACCCTTATAATTAATATTTATAATTGATTGGCAAAAAAATCAATGGAATTTACATATTTTTAACATTAATAATTGTCTCTGTGCTATAATAATAAAGTATGTTTTTTTATTAATATAAAATTCAACTGGAGGAAGCTATGAAAAAACTAATCTCTTTAACCCTGGCACTTGTTTTACTCTTATCAAATATCAATATTCTTGAAGTTTACGGAAATACTGTTGAAAATAACGAATCCTCATATTCCGGTGGTTCAGGCACTGTAAGTGATCCATACAGGATAAGTAGTATCGAAAATTTAAAAGATATAAGAAGTAATCTAGATAAATACTTCATACAAACTCAAAATATAGATATTTCATCCATTGATGACTGGACTCCTATTGGTTCATCAAATAGCCCTTTTAATGGTATCTATGATGGAAATGGATATAATATTGAAAATTTGAAAATAACAACTGGTTCAAACAATGCCGGACTTTTCGGATATATTGGAAGTGAGTCGGTAATTAAGAATATTAATCTTATTAATCCTAATATAACAAGCAGTACAATAAATTTTATAGGTTCTTTAGTAGGTTACAGTAATGGAGGAACAGTAAGAGACTGCTCTTCAATAAATGGATCCGTAACCGGAGGATATGCTATAGGTGGGTTAGTTGGTGTTGCTAAATCGAGTTTGATATCTAATTCTTATTTTACTGGTGAAGTTGAATCAGAAAATGTATCAAAAGGAAAAATAGGTGGGTTAGTTGGATATACAAATATCATTTCTGAAAATCATAGATCAAATATAATTCAGGAATGCTATACAGATGCAATAATAGATGGCGGTTATAATACTGGGGGATTAGTAGGTGATAATACAGGAACTGTTAGAAATTCTTTCTCTTCTGGAAGTATTATACACGGTACTACTAATACAGGGGGATTAATTGGACAATTTAATATAGATAATTTAAAAGAATATAAGATTGAAAACTGTTTTTCTATAAATTCTTTTGATATTGATAATGTTACTACTTCATTTTTTTCTAATGGTTTAATTGGTAATGAGGTAGATGAAATATATATAGAATCAAGTTTCTGGGATGAAGATTTTAAGAATTCAGATACTATTAATTTACAGTCTAAACATCCCTATATAGATGCAGGATGGGATTTTAACAATATTTGGACTATAGATAGTTTCACAAATGATGGTTACCCTTTTTTAATAAACTTACCAAAACATAAGTTAAAAATTTCCGGGGATTTTTCTGTTGAAGATAAAGAGCACGATGGTACAGCTGAAGTAGTTTTATCTTCAGAAAATTTGACACTATCAGGCATATTTATTGATGAAGATATTAATAACGTAAAATTAAATCCTGTGGCCAGTTTTAATGATTCAGAAATAGGTAAACATAAAACTGTAGATTTATATAAGTCTTATTTAACAGGTAAATATGGTTTTTTAAATGAACTTGATTTTAAATCTTCTCCTACTGCTTCAGCTGATATATATGGATATGCTGATTATACTAATACTTATTATATTGAATCTTTAACTGAAGGAAAATATCATATACATTCTACAAGTACTAAATCTGGATTGATAGGAGAAAACACAACTATATCATCAATTACAATTGATGGATTTACAGAAAACACACAGCATATTGATAGAGTTCAAGAGAATACAATACTTGCTGATGATTCATTAGAATTGAAACTATATTACGATAGAGATTTATATACAGTGACTTTTATGGACTATGATAATAGAATTATTGATACTCAAGAGGTAAAATATGAAAGTAATGGTGTGCTGCCTGAAAACCCATATAGATCAGGCTATAAATTCATAGGTTGGAGTGGTAGTCATGAAAATATAACCCAAAATACAACCATTGTAACTAAATACATAAAAAGAAAATCTAAATCTTCTGTAAAAAATACTATAGGTGAAGAAAATAAAGATGAACTTCTAAAAATTGATGTGCCCTCAGTAGATGGTCACTGGTCTGAAGAAGCAGTAGAAGAACTTGTTTCAAAGAAAATAATAATAAATTACGATACTTTCCAACCTGAAGAAAATATAACAAGAGTAGAATTTGCTGACTATATAACTCGAGCTTTAGGCTTATATAAAGAAAATAATACCTATAAAATAAGCTTTACTGACATCAGCAATGAACACCTGT
>JBEPWV010000044.1:0-6826 GCA_041642175.1 Clostridia bacterium | reverse complement strand
TCGACACAAAACACAATGACTAAAATCATGCCTTTAATGATTTTCTTCTTTGCATTAAGTTTTCCAGCCGGATTGACTTTGTACTGGACAGTAAGCAATTCCTTCCAAATTGTTCAACAGTATGTTGCCTTAAATAAAGGTATGAAAATAAGGGAGGCCAAGTAATAATGAATTATATTATTAAAGAGAGCGATACTGTAGAAAAAGCAGTAAGCATGGCTTTAGAAGAATTAAAAGCCGATATAAATGAAGTAGAAATAGATATTTTGCAAAATCCTACAAATGGGTTTTTAGGATTAATGGCAAAGGATGCAAAGGTAAAAGTATCAATTATTAATGGACCTAAGGAAAAAGCATCAAATTTCTTAGACCTTCTACTTAAAAAAATGAGTATTGATTGTGATTACGAAATAAATTTTGATAACGACACTCTAGACATCTTAGTAAATAATATTGAAGGAAACGATAAAGGAATCCTTATAGGAAAAAGAGGAAAAAACTTAGATTCTCTTCAGTATGTATTAAGCTTGATAGTAAACAAAGGAAGAAACAATTACGTAAGAACAATTGTAGATATAGACGGATATAGAGATAAAAGAGAAAAAACTTTAGAAAGATTAGCTTTAAAAAAAGCAGATAAATGTAGATATTATAAAAAGAAAATTAAACTGGAACCTATGAATCCATACGAAAGAAGAATTATACACTCTGCTTTACAAAGTGAAAATGATATAATAACTTACTCAGAAGGAGAAGACCCATTTAGAAGAGTTGTTATAGATTTAAAATAAAGACAAAACCCGGTGTATATCGGGTTTTTTTGTTTAGAAAGGAAGATATTATGGATACTATAGCTGCAATATCAACAGCCTATGGAGTTTCAGGAATTGGTATAATTAGAATAAGTGGAGATGAAGCTGTAAAGATAGCAGATAAAATATTTAAAAGTAAGAATGGAAAAAATTTAATAAATCTGGATGAAAGAAAATTAAACTACGGTTGGATAATAAATCCATTAAATGGAGAAAAAGTAGATGAAGTTTTGACAGTGTACATGAAAAAGCCTTATACTTATACAAAGGAAGATGTTGTAGAAATTAATTGTCATGGAGGCATAGTACCTCTTAGAAAAATTTTAGATATTATTTTAGAAGAAAACTGCAGATTAGCCGATAGGGGAGAATTTACAAAGAGAGCTTTTTTAAACGGAAGGTTAGACCTTACCCAAGCTGAATCAGTAATGGACATAATCAGCTCAAAAACAGAAAAAAGCATGAGCTTATCAATGGATCAGCTTCAAGGTAGATTATCAAAACAGGTAAACCAGATAGTAGATGAACTTATAGAATTAAAGGCTCACTTGGAAGTAAATATTGATTTTCCTGAGTACGACGAAGAAGAACTAACTAAGGAAAAGATCAAGGAAAAAGCAGAAGTAATGAAAAATAAGATAGAAAAACTCATAAGTACAGCAGATACCGGGAAAATATTTAAAGAAGGGATAAACACTTTAATACTTGGAAAGCCAAACGTTGGTAAATCATCTCTTATGAATTTTCTTTTAAATGAAAACAGATCAATAGTGACTGAAGTTCCGGGAACAACTAGAGATACCATAGAAGAATTCGTTAACTTAGCAGGAGTTCCATTAAATATTATAGATACAGCAGGAATAAGATATACAGACGATGTAGTTGAAAAAATAGGCGTACAAAAAGCAATAGATAAAATAGAGGATTCTGACCTAATATTAATGATATTTGATGCATCAAAGGAACTGGAAGAGGACGATGAAATAATACTTAAAAATATAAAAAATAAAAAAGTTATATATTTGATGAATAAAACAGATTTAGAAACAAAAATAGACCTAAATCAGTATAAGAAAATAGAAGAAGAGACTATAAAAATATCTCTTCTAAAAGACGAAGGATTAGAAGAAATAGAAACTAAGGTAAAAGAAGAATTTTTATCAGGTAATATAGACACAAACAATGATCTAATAGTGACAAATACCAGACATAAAAATTTATTAAAAAAAGCAGATAAAAGTATTAAGGAACTATTAGGAAGCATAGAATCAGGATTGACTTTAGAGTGTTTAGAAGTAGATATCAACGATACTATTCATCATTTGGGAGAAATTACCGGAAGCACTGTATCTGAAAGTGTAATGGAAAAAATATTTGCAAACTTTTGTATTGGAAAATAATAGGAGGAAATAGATGAGCAGAATAAAAAAATTTACAGCAGGAGAATATGATGTAGTAGTAATAGGTGCCGGGCATGCCGGTACTGAAGCTGCTCTTGCTTCAGCTAGAATGGGTAAAAAAACTCTGATGATGACAATGAGTTTAGACTCAATATCTATGATGCCCTGCAATCCTTCTATTGGAGGAACTGGAAAAGGACACTTAGTAAGAGAAATCGATGCTTTAGGTGGACAGATGGGTCTTGTTATAGATAAAGCTATGATACAGTGTAGAATGCTAAATACATCTAAAGGGCCGGCAGTACACTCTCTGAGAGCCCAGGCTGATAAAAGAAAATACCACATAAATATGAAACAGGAAATTGAAGGTCAAGAGAATTTAGACATAATTCAAAATGAAGCAGTAGAAATAGAAGTTGAAAATGAAAAAATAAAGGGAGTATTGACTCAAACCGGGTCATATTACAAGTCTAAATCTATAATAATATGTACAGGAACATATTTAAAAGGAAGAATATATATAGGAAAAGTAAACTATGAAGGCGGTCCGGGAGGTTTATTTCCATCAAACGATCTATCTAATTCTTTAAAAGATTTAGGAGTTAAGCTTCAAAGATTAAAAACAGGAACACCAGCCAGAGTTCATTCAGATACTATAGATTATTCACAAATGATAATCCAGGAAGGGGATGAAAAAATAATACCTTTCTCTTTTATGACGGAAAATATAGATATAGATCAGGAGCCTTGCTATCTTACATATACAAATAGTACTACTCATGAAGTAATACTTGACAATTTATCTCTTTCCCCAATGTATGCAGGAGAAATGGATGGAATAGGACCAAGATATTGTCCTTCAATAGAAGATAAGGTGAATAGATTTTCAGATAAGGCCAAACATCAGATATTTGTTGAACCAGAGGGCTTGGATACTAAAGAAATGTATATACAAGGCATGTCTACAACACTACCGGAAGAAGTTCAAATTAAAATGTACAGAACTATTAAGGGTATGGAAAATTCTAAAATTATGAGACCGGCTTATGCAATCGAGTACGACTGTGTAGACCCTACACAGCTTAAGAGAAGCTTAGAATATAAAAATATTCAGAACTTATTTTTTGCAGGACAGGTAAACGGAAGTAGTGGATATGAAGAAGCTGCTGGACAGGGACTTATAGCAGGAATTAATGCTGTATTGAAAATTGAGGATAAAGAGCCCTTCATATTAGATAGATCAGAGGCTTATATCGGTGTTCTTATAGATGACTTAGTTACTAAAGGCACACAAGAACCATACAGAATGATGACATCTAGAGCTGAATACAGGTTGGTACTAAGACAGGATAATGCTGATGCAAGATTAACCCAAAGAGGATATGATATTGGATTAGTTGAAGAAGAAAGATATAAGAAATATATATATAAAAAGAATATGGTAGATCAAGAAACTATAAGACTTAAAGAAACTATAATTACTCCCAAGGATGAAACCAATAAATTTTTAAAAAGTATTGGTAGTGTTCCACTTAAATCACCAACAAGTATATACGACCTTTTAAAAAGACCGGAAGTAAAGTACGATGATATAGTAGAATTAGACAAAAATAGACCTGAGATTAAAGAATTAATAAAAACTCAGATTGAAATTGAAATAAAATACGAAGGATATATTAAAAAGCAGTTAAAACAAATAAACCAGTTTAAAAAGATGGAAATTAAAAAGCTTAATGAAGAAATAGATTATAATAAGATAGAAGGTTTACGTCTGGAAGCCAGACAGAAGCTAAATGAACTAAAGCCTGAATCTATAGGACAGGCATCAAGGATTTCAGGAGTTTCACCAGCTGATATAAATGTACTGCTGATATATTTAGAACAGCAAAGGAGATTAAAAAAACAAGATGAGTAAAATATATTATTTAGAAAACTTACTAAAAAACAGCGATATACCATATAGTAAAAATAGTCTGGATAAATTTGAAAAATATAAAGACCTATTAATAGAGTGGAATAAAAAAATTAACATAACCTCAATAGATGATGAAGAAGAGATTTATCTAAAACACTTTATTGATAGTGTTATTATAAAAAAGTATGTTATAATTAAAGAAGGGGCAAAAACTATAGATGTAGGTACTGGCGGTGGTTTTCCCGGTATACCCTTAAAGTTAGTAGATAATGATATGAAGATCACTTTACTAGATTCTTTAAATAAGAGGATAAAATTTCTCGATGAAGTAGTTAAAGACTTAAATTTAAAAGATGTAGAATGTATTCACGGTAGAGCAGAAGATTTTGGACAGGATAAAAACTACAGAGAGAAATACGATTACGGATTTTCTAGGGCTGTGGCTTCTTTAAATGTGCTTTTAGAATATGTACTACCTTTTATTAAAAAAGATGGGTTATTTATAGCATTTAAAGGCTCAAATTTTAATGATGAAATTCAAGATAGTAAAAATGCTTTAAGAATATTAGGTGGAAAAATTATAGATTTAAAAGAATATAATTTACCGGATAGTGATATTTCCAGAAGTTTGATTGTTATTAAAAAAATTAAAAACACACCAATGAAATATCCAAGAAGACCGGGAACACCAAATAAAAAACCATTATAGGAGAATTCATGAATAGTAAAGAAATATTAAAAATCGACTTAGAAAAAATCACGCCAAATAGATATCAACCTAGAGAAATATTTAGAGACGAAACTTTATTAGAACTTAAAGATTCAATTATATCCTATGGTATTATACAACCAATATCTGTGAGAAAATTAAATGAACATAACTACGAGATAGTAGCTGGAGAAAGAAGATACAAAGCTGCTAAATTAGCCGGTCTAAAAGAGATACCCTCAATTGTAGTTGAAATAGAAGAAAAAGATTCAGCCAATATAGCATTAATTGAAAATATTCAAAGAGAAGACCTTAACTTCATAGAAGAAGCTAAGGCTTATGCTCAAATAATGAAGGAATTTGGAATAACTCAAGAAGAATTAGCAAAAAAAATAGGTAAGAATCAATCAACTATTGCAAACAAGATTAGAATTTTAAAACTCCCGGAAAATATTAAAGAAAAACTACTTACAAATGATCTAACAGAAAGACACGGAAGAGCATTATTAAAGATAAAAGATGAAAGTATCCAAGAAGAAATTATAAACAAAGTAATAGAGAAGAATTTAAATGTTAAGGATACTGAAAGGCTTATTAAATCAGTTAATGAAAAGATAGATAAAGAAGAAAAGCCAAGTAAGCAAAATATAAGAAATTTTATTAATTATAAAATATACATAAATACAATAAAAAATGCTTATAAAGAAATTTTAAAAACAGGAATTAAAGCTAAATTTGAAGAAAAAGAAAAGGAAGACTATATAGAAGTTAAGGTTAAAATACCGAAAAATAATTTATAAAGGTGGAGCTATGGGTAAAATTGTAACAATTTTTAATCAAAAAGGTGGAGTTGGGAAAACGACTACAAATGTTAATTTATCAGCAATATTAGCAGAAAAAAACAAGAAAATTCTAACTGTTGATATAGATCCTCAGGGAAATTCTACCAGTGGATTTGGAATAGAAAAAGATAAGGTAGAATATACAATATATGACTGTATAATGAATGAAATAGACCTGGAAGAAGCTATATTAAAGACTGATAAAGAGAATTTGGACCTAATACCTGCAAATATAGAACTTGCCGGTGCGGAAATAGAGCTTACAAAGTCTAAATACAGAGAAAATACCTTGAGAAAAAAATTGGTTACAGTAAAAGACAGATATGATTACATATTTATAGATTGCCCGCCCTCTTTAGGATTATTATCGATTAATGCTCTAACAGCAGCTGATTCAGTAATTATACCTATACAGTGCGAATACTACGCATTAGAAGGTGTGAGTCAATTGGTAAATACAGTAAAGTTAGTAAAGAGAACTCTAAATCCTTCTTTAGAAATAGAAGGAATAGTATTAAATATGTTTGATGGAAGGACTAATCTGTCAATTCAAGTAGTGGAAGAGGTAAAAAAATACTTTAAAAACAAAGTATATACATCTATAATACCAAGAAATGTTACCTTGGCAGAAGCACCAAGTTATGGAATGTCGGTATTTGATTATGATAATAAATCCAAAGGTTCAAAAGCTTATGAAAGTTTAGCTGAAGAATTTTTAAAAAGAAATTAAAGGGGAGTTTTATATGGCTAAAAAAAGAAAAGCTTTAGGAAGAGGACTATCAGCACTTATAAGTGAAGATTTAGACAAGGTGGATGAAAGTAATATAGTAGATATCGACCTTAACTTAATCGAACCAAACCCTAATCAACCCAGAAAAACCTTTGATAATGATAAAATACAGGAACTTGCTGATTCAATTAAGGAACACGGGTTAATTCAACCTATTATAGTTAAAAAAGTTGATGAAAACTATCAACTAATAGCTGGGGAGAGAAGATGGAGAGCCTGTATTGAATTAGGCATGAATAAAATTCCAGCTATAGTAAGAGATTTAGATAATAAAAGCCAAACGGAAATGGCATTAATTGAAAACATTCAAAGAGAAGATCTTAACCCAATAGATGAAGGAGTTGCATATCATTTACTG